>NZ_LQIR01000017.1:0-68830 GCF_001499925.1 Mycobacterium lehmannii | reverse complement strand
CTGCCCCGGACCCCTCGGCGAACACGCCCAATGGCGCTGGTACGAACCCTTCCAACCCCAACCACCACCCACCAACTGACGTCGAATAGGTCGGCCCACACCACGATTCGTACCTGGGCTTACGTATGGGCGCGGCGCCCCACCCGATGATCATCACCGGCTCACCGGCTCACCGGCTCACCGGCTCAGCTCATCGGCTCACCGGCTCACCGACGAGCGGATCGCGACACGGTCTCAGTCTGGCCGCGAACAGGTTTCGCGGGCCGCCGTGCACCGGCTCGCGCGGATACGCTGTGCGGATTCGACATTCGAGCGTTCGAGCCCGGTTCCGAGGTAGCCCGTGAAACTGCGAAAAGCACTGGTGTGCCTCGGTGCTGCGCTCCTGTGCATACCGCTCGCAGCGCCCGCGTCCGCACAACCCGCTGCCGCGACCGCGCGAACGACGCAGTGGATCGTCGTCGGCGTGCCCACCGCAGACGCCACCTCGGGCACCCTCACCGCCTTTCAACGCACCGGGCAGCAATGGAAACCCGTCCTGGGGCCGACACCCGCCAAGGTCGGCGCCCTGGGTGTCGGTGCACCAGCCGACGGTGTCCACCGCACGCCGGTGGGGACCTTCACGTTCGACCAGGCATTCGGCCGCCAGCCCAATCCGGGCACCAAGATGCCGTACTTCCAGACCACGAACCAGGACTGGTGGGACGAGGACGCCTCGTCACCTACGTACAACACCCATGTGCGGGGTCCGAACAAACCGTCGTCGATCGCCGAGAACCTCTACGATTCCGGGCCCGTCTATGACTACGCGGTCAACATCACGGTGAACCCGCAGCGCATCCCCGGACGGGTCTCGGGCATCTTCCTCCATGTGACCGACGGGAACCCAACATGGGGGTGTGTGGCCATCGGGCGCGACGAGATGCGCTCGCTGCTGACGTGGCTGGACCCCGCCGCGGCGCCACTGATCACCGTCGGTGTGGGCAGTCCGTCATTGGTGCCCTCGCGGGCGTGATCGTGGACGTGATCAGCGGCGCAGGGGTACCGCGGCCTCGAAAGCCGCTGCCTTGCCGTCGGATTGCCACTGCAGCCAGTTCTCCCACCGCTTGAGATTGGTCCGCTGCCACCAACGGTCCACCGTCGACGACAATCGCCGCGCGATCTCCAGCGTGAGGATCAGCGGAAAGCGGCTGAGCAGCAGCAACATTCCCGGAAGAGCCGACGGTAGCCGGTAGCGGCGCCGATTCCACGACAGCATGTACAGCCCGAGGTATCCCGCTTGTACGCGGTAGTGATACTCGGCGCGAAGCCGCTGCAGGCCGCGGTGCGTCGCGGCGGGTGCGAACGCGGGAACGAAGGACTGGACCAGTTCGGTGCCGCTGTCAGCGCTGTCGTAGCTGCGCGCCGCGTCACACATGAACAGGATGCGCCACGCATCGGCGACAGTCTCGGGGAAGTAGCCGTCGCATCGCACACCGACGAGGTAGCCGCAGTAGCGGTTGAAATGCAGAACGGCGCGCATCTCTCGCGCAGAGGTGAGGTGACCGAGAAGGAACAGGCCGAACGCCGGTGCCACACTTCCACCCAACAGCGTGAGAAGCATGGCGGACTGGCTGATCGGCAGACCCCAGCGTTCGGCGTCCCACTCCGGGTGCTGTCTGACGCGGTCGCGGACGCTGACATGCATGATGCGCACATGCAGGGAGATCTTGCGGCCCAACGATCCTGGGGTAAGGATGGCGCCGGGGCGGCAGACCTCGATCCACCAGCGCGATGTCTCCAGATACCGGTGCAGGGCGCGCTGGCCCGCGTAACCGCCTGAGAGGGACAGGGGCACCGCCAGCCAACCCTCGGTGTAGGTGTCGTTGGTACCGGCGTTGCCGAGCGCGCCCAGCGCGTAGGCCCACCGACGCCAGACCGCCGCTCCTTCCTCGACGAGGTCCGGGTCGACCCACGCGGGGAGTCGCTCGAACTCCTCGAACAGCGCGCGCATCGACTCGGGCGCCTCGGGCACATTGTCGATACCGTCCCGCTGAGCCCTCTCGACCAGATCGCGGGCCTTCCTCGCGCCGAGTTCGCCGTGATAGGTCTCGGCGACGAAGCGTTCGGCGACGGGGTCGCCTTCGGTGAGGCCGGCGATGAATGCCCGTGCGGTGTCGTCGGTGGGCAGTAGATCGACACGGGCCAGTCGCTTCACCACATTTCGCAGGCGCGCGCGGTGGCCGGTGAGCCCTGGGTAGCGAAACGCGGTGGGCGCGTTCGGTGGTCGTGGGCTCAGATCCGGCATATCTCAGTCTCAGCCGACTAGCCTTCGATCGTGCGGCTTTTCGCGGATCCCCTCGGTGACTGCGTAAGGTAGCGCGCGCTCATCGCGACGGCGATCCCCACCGCTGCCGCGCCCGCCAGCGAGGCGATCAGGACCGGCGTGGTTTCGCTCAGCCGCACCGCGACGCCGATCAACGCCCAGATGATCACCAGCCCGTAGGCGATGTCGCGGTGGCGCAGGTTCATCACCACTCCGAGCGCGGCCGCCACCACAACCATGATGGCGCCCCAGGTCGGTTCGGAGAGCCCGAACCCGGACCATCCGGCGTCGTCGAGGGTGATCGTCGCGTTGGCGATCGTCGCGACCGATATCCAGCCCAGGTACACCCGGAACGGGATGTGCACCGTCCACCGCTCCAGCGTCGAGGCGGGTGGTCGGGAGGCCTGCAGGCGGTAGATGACGATCAAAGCGACCAGCAGCACGACCATCACCAGCATGCTCAGCGGGAACTGGTTGTGGTGCCACGCGAACAGCCAGCAGCAGTTGGCGGCGGAGGTCAGCAGGTACCAGGGAGCGATGGCGCGTGCGGCGCCGCTGTCGTCGCGTCGCTGCGCGAGCGTCACGCCGAGGTACACGGTGTAGGCGATCAGCCCGAGGTAGATCAAGCTCCAAATGGAGAAGACGTATCCGGCGGGGACGAAGTACACCTCGAAGCGACGGGTGACGTCGCCGGTGGTCTGGCCGTTGATCGGCAGGCCGTTGGCGAGGTAGTTGACGACGAGCGTGACCGCGGTGGCCACGCCGACCGCAAGCGGCCACAGCACTGTCGAGGTGGATCGGCGGTCGGCGGTCCGGCTCACCATGTCGGGCTCCTTCGGCTTCGATCGGTAAGCCGTACATGCCCGTTCGAGACGGGTTCGAACCCTATGGCTGCGGCGTCACGGTGAGGCCGAGGTCCGCGGCGTTGCTGAAGTCGTCGTCGATGAGAACGACGTCATGGCCGGCGCGGTCGAGAATAGACGTCGCGATCGAGGACCGATAGCCGGACGCGCAGTGCACCCAAACGGTCGAGGACGGAACCTCGTCGAGCCGCTTCGGTAGTTCATGCAGCGGTATGTTCACAGCTCCCGGAATGCGCTCGGACTCGTACTCGTGGTTCTGCCGGACATCGAGCACCGCCACGGCGTTCGTCCGGAGATGCTCGGCCAGGTGGCGGAAATCGGAAACGGGATATGAGCCGAGCGGCCTTCCGTCGCGCAGCCGGTCGATGTCACCGGTGGCGGCGCCCGTCAATCGATCTACCCCGATACGCACCAACTCGCGTTTGGCGTCGGCAATTTGCCCGGGAGAATCACCGATGAGGGTCACCGGGGCGCCCCAGTCGTAGAGCCATCCGAAGTAACTGACAAAGGACCCCGACAGCTCGAAACCGAACGCTCCCTGCAGATGCCCTGCTGCGAACGCGGTCCTGCTACGCAAGTCGACGACCCACTCGCCGGCCTCCAGTCGGCGGCGCAGTTCGCCGGGATCGATCGATTCTGGTGGCGTCAGATCGACTGGGGGCGGGCCCTCGCTGTTGATGACGCCCATGTGCGCGTAGTACGCCGGGTACGCCGAGAGTCCGGCCAGCAGTTCGTCGACGAAGCTCTGTTCGTCCTGTGTGAGGGCAGGATTGCTCCGCCGTTGCTGACCGACTGTCGATTCGTCACCGGAAGCCGGTGTGGCCGAGCAGAAGCTGCCGAAACCGTGGGTCGGGTACACGGCTGTATCAGCGGGCAGTCTTTCGGCGATCTTGCGCACCGAGTGATATTGCGCGCGGGTGAGTTCCTCGGTGTCCTCCGCCCCGATCAAGTCCGTGCGACCGGTGGTGCCGAACAACATCGATCCTCCGCTGAAGACGCCGTGAACCGTGTCGGTTTCGTCGCGGAGGACATAGCTCATGTGGTGGTGGGTGTGACCCGGGGTGAGCATCGCCTCCAACCGGATGGGCCCGGCGTCGATCACCTCACCGTCGCTGACGGCGTGACGGGCGTATTCGACGTCGTCACCCGCGGGCACCACGTACTCGGCGCCGACGGTGCGCGATAGTTCGAGTCCGCCGGTCAGGTAGTCGTTGTGCAGGTGTGTTTCCAACACATGGGTGATGCGGACCTTGCGGTCGTCTGCAAGAGTGAGCACCCGGTCGATGTCCCGCTGGGGATCGATCGCGACGGCGACATCGCCGTGGCTGACCAGATAACTGCGGTCACCGAGGCCGGAGGTTTCGATGATCGAAATGTCCATGAGGAATCTCCTTCAGGGGTCAACGTAAGAAAATCGTGTCGACGAGTACGAACGCGGCGACGACGAAGACGAGGTAGGCGAACCAGCGCTGCAGGCGGTCGGTGTCCACCTTGGTGCCGAAGTATCCGGCGACGAGTGAGCCGGCCATCGCGGCGGCGACGAATGCAGCAGTCAGCGACCAGTCGACGCTGACGCCGTGAAGATGCGAGAAGATACCGGCTAGCGAGTTGGCCACGATGACCAACAGCGAAGTGCCTATGGCCGTGGACATTTCGACGCCGAGCACCACCACGAGTGCCGGGATGATGAGGAAGCCTCCCCCGACGCCGAACAGACCGGTCAGCACGCCCACGACAAGGCCTGCCCCGATGGACCGCGGCGCGCACCGACGCCAATTGACCTGCCCGGCGCGCACCTCACAAGCGGTCCCGGTGTTGCCTTGATCGACCAGCATGCGAACGCCGGCGACCACCATAACGACCGCGAACCCGATCAGCAGCGCCGAGTCGGGGAGGTGTCTGCTGATGGCGCTGCCGAGAATGGTCGCCGGGATGCCGGCCGCCGCAAAAATGCCGGCCATCCGCCACCGAACCTGTCGGGCGCGAATTTTCGGCAGCGCACCGACGGCCGAAGCCGTGGCGACGACGACCAGCGAGATCGGAATGGCCTCTTCGATGCCGAGACCTACCCCGTAGACCAGCGCTGGGACGGCGAGGATCGATCCCCCGCCGCCGAGCAGTCCCAGCAGCACGCCGATCAGCGCGCCAAGAGCCAGGCCTATCGCTAACGCCATGGGATGTCCCTACCCGGTTACCGGCGCCAAAACCCGCCGGTGCGACGGCGCGGCGGGTCCTTCGGCGGTCGACAGCGGCATTGCTGCGCAACCGGTACCGACCGCATCACGTCGTCGACGTGCTGACCACAGCCGTCCCACGTCGTTTTACCGCAGGACGAGCATCGAACGGCGTAACACATGCGGATATCTCCTTTCCCGGCTGAGACGTCTCAGACCGTCGCGTGGGCGTCGACCCATGCGGCGTATCCGCCCAAAAGGTCAGATACCTTACGAAATCCGTTGGCGCGCAGCAGTGATGCGGCCACGCTGGACCGCCAGCCACCGGCACAATGCACCACTATCGGCTTGTCGGTCGGCACTTCGCTCATTCGGTTCCGCAGCTGCGCCAGCGGGATGTGGATCGAGCCGGGGATGCCACCTGCTTCGCGCTCACCGGGATTGCGGATGTCGATCAGCGTTACGCCCTTTACGGTCAGCATCGCGTCCAGTTCGGTCACCGCGATTCGGGGCGCAGTCTGTACGAGATCGGCCAGATCGGCGGGAAATCGCCCATCGTGGCCGACATTGAGATAGCCGATCGCGTTGTCCAAGCCGATGCGTGCCATCCTCAGCGCGGCCTGCTCCTCTTCTCCCGGGTAGGTGATCAGGGCGATCGGGTCACCCACTGCGGCCACCATCCCAACGGTCTCGGCGAACCGGCCGTCGAATCCGACGTTGACGGAGCCGCGTAGGTGTCCCTCGGCGAAATCATCGACACCGCGCGCGTCCACGACACGCACACCGGCATCGAGCGCGGCCCGCAGCTGCTGGGGAGCCATCGCGGGAACGGTGCGGTCCTGCTGCAACAGCGGATGCACCCGCTTGTTCATCGCGGCATCGGAGGTGAAATACGCCGGCGCGGCCGGCTGACCGTGGGTGAGCATCGAGACGAAGGCGTCCTCACTCATCGGCTGCACCGAGGGGTTGCTCGCCCGCTGCTCGCCGATTGTCGATGTCAGCTCCGTGGACAGATTCTTGCCGCACGACGAACCGGCCCCGTGCGCAGGCATCACGAGCACGTGGTCGGGCAGCTTCATCAGCTTGTCGTGGATGGTGTGGAACATCGCTCGGGCCAGGGCATCGGTCGAGCTGTCACCCATGTTGACCAGATCCGGTCTGCCGACGTCGCCGATGAACAGGGAGTCGCCGGTCAGCACGGCCGAAGGCTCGGAATCGGCACGCTCGCGAACCAGCACGCTGATCGACTCCCAGGTGTGGCCGGGTGTCGACAGGATCTCCAAGTCGACCTGACCCAGTGACAGTCGCTCTCCATCGGCCAGCCTGCGGATCGGATACTCGGTGTCGGCGGCCTCACCGAAGCCGATCCAGGCGCCGGTCGCGTCGACGAGTTCGAGGTGGCCGGACACGAAATCCGCGTGGAAGTGAGTGTTGATCACGCCCTCGATCGTCAGCCCGTGCTTACGTGCATCGGCGAGGTACTCGGTGATGTCTCGGCGCGGGTCGACGACGATCGCGCGTCCGGTCGACTCGTCGCCGATCAGGTACGACGCGTGTGACAGGCATTCGATGTAGTACTGCTCGAGAATCATCCTTGTCTCCTCCCAGGCTGCGGAGAAATTGGCCCTATACCCCCAGGGGTATACGATGAATATACCCCCGGGGGTACCTATAATGCAAATACCCCCGGGGGTACCATTCAGATGGAGGTGGAAGGGAGAACCATGGTTGGTGACCAGGAAGCCATTGCCGCTGTCCTCAACCGGTTGCGGCGTGCGCAGGGACAACTCGCCGGTGTGATCGCAATGATCGAGCAGGGCCGAGAATGTAAGGACGTCGTCACGCAACTCGCGGCGGTATCGCGAGCGCTCGATCGCGCCGGCTTCAAGATCGTCGCGACGGGTCTGCGCGAATGCATGACCGGCGACCAAGAGGGCAATGAGAGGCCGATGACCGAGGAAGAACTCGAGAAGCTCTTCCTGGCCTTGGCCTGAGAATTGACGATCGACGAAAGGAGTCATCATGAGCATCGCTTTGGCCACCAGCCT
This sequence comes from Mycobacterium lehmannii, assembly GCF_001499925.1. Lineage (NCBI taxonomy): Bacteria > Bacillati > Actinomycetota > Actinomycetes > Mycobacteriales > Mycobacteriaceae > Mycobacterium > Mycobacterium lehmannii. Next base: position 61,443 of record NZ_LQIR01000017.1, on the reverse strand, counting down.
GAAAACTTCGTTCGACGATGCCGTCGCCCGAACGCGTGAGGCGCTGGCCGATCAGGGATTCGGCGTTCTCACCGAGATCGACGTGAAAGCGACGCTGAAGAACAAGCTCGGAGAGGACATGGAAAGCTACCTCATCCTCGGCGCATGTAACCCGCCGCTGGCGCACCGGGCGATCAATGCGCAACGTCAGATCGGTCTACTGCTGCCGTGCAACGTCGTGGTGCGCAGCGATCCAGAGGACCCGGAAACCACCCTCGTCGAGGCGATGAATCCGCAGTTGCTCGTGGACGTCACCGAGGAGCCCTCGCTCAAACCGATCGCCGAGGAAGTCGGAAGCAAGCTGGCGGCGGTTATAGACACGCTTTCCCAGCTGACTTGAGCCACAGTTCATTTCAGGAAAGGACACATAATGCGGTGCAGGCGATGCGGCTACGGAATCGCGGCAATGGTGGCGACGGCGACGCTCGTCGTCGGCGCGTGTTCGACTTCGACAACGGAAGGGTCGGAATCGGTGACTTCTTCGGGCGGCGCGTCTGCCCCGTCGAGCGTCGCCAGCGATCAGGCCAAGCACAACGACGCAGACGTCGCGTTCGCGCAGGGAATGATCCCGCATCACCAGCAGGCGACCGAGATGAGCGATATCCTGCTTGGCAAGCAGGGGATCGACCCGCAGATCGTGTCGCTGGCAAACCAGATCAAGAATGCGCAGGGGCCGGAGATCAAGCAGATGGAAGGCTGGCTGCGCGACTGGAATGTCGCCCCAACGCCATCGGCGCCGACGACCACCGGCATGCCAGGCAACATGCCTGGACATCACGACGGCATGCCTGGGCATCACGACAACATGCCTGGGCATCACGACAACATGCCTGGACATGACGGACATATGGGTGACAAGCCCGGCATGGGCGCCGGCCACGGAATGATGTCGGCCGCGGACATGATGGCTCTCCAGAGCGCTCAGGGCGCGGACGCCGGACGGCTGTTCCTCACACAGATGATTCAGCACCACCAAGGCGCAATCATGATGGCGCAACACGAGATTCATCATGGCCAGTACCCGGCGACGGTGGAGATGGCCCGGAGCATTGTCACCACGCAGCAGGACGAGATCTCCACCATGCAGGAAATCCTGAACGGGTAACGACTCGAACCCAAGCCTTGTCAGGCCAGCTTCGCGAGCGCGGTCTCGGGGTCGTAACCGACGAACCGGTCGAGTTCGCCCCGCCTCAGCCGGTTCACCCAGGCGGGGTCGGCAAGAAGCGCTCGCCCGATCGCGACGATGTCGAACTCATCCGCGTCGAACTGCTCGACAAGGCGGTCGACGGGAGCGGGCTGGATCACCTCGCCCTGCTTCTCGCTGCGGAACTGGGTCTCCAAGCCGACCGAGCCGACCGCAATCACCGGCAGTCCGGTGACCTTCTTCGTCCACCCGGCGAGACTCAACTCACGGTCGTAATCACCGAAGGCGGGCACGTAGTGCCGGCGGGTAGACGGATGCAGCACATCGACGCCGGCGTCGACCAAGGGGCTCAGCAGCTCCTGGAGCTCGGTGGGGTCGTCGGCGATGGTCGCGCCGTAATCGGTGCCCTTCCACTGCGAGAAGCGGAAGATGATCGGGAAGTCCGGGCCGACTGCCTCGCGCACAGCGGCAACCACCTCGGCAGGGAACCGCGTCCGCGAACCCAGCGCACCGCCATACTTGTCAGTGCGCAAATTGGTTCGGGTCCAGAAGAATTCGTCGAGCAGATAGCCGTGGGCGCCGTGAAGCTCGATCGCGTCGAAACCCACTTCCCGGGCGTTCGCCGCGCTTTCGGCATACAGGTCGGCGAGCCGCCCGAGTTCACGGATCTCAAGTGCCCGGCCTCGCGGGCGACCGTGCCCGTCGACACCCGAGGGGCCGACGGGCACCACACCGTCGGCGTCGTCGCGCTGCACGCCCTGATGCCACAGTTGAGCGGCGATCGTGCCGCCTTCTCGGTGTACCGCACCGACGACTCGCCGCCAGCCGGCGAGCACCTCGTCGCCCGCGATCGTGGGGATGCTGGACGGATATCCGGCGGCCGGGTCCGGCAGCCGGATGCCCTCGGTGATGATCAGCCCGACTCCACCCGCGGCTCGCCGGCGGTAGTACTCGGCCACGTCGGAACCCGGAACGCCATCGGGCGAGGCCTGTCGAGTCATCGGCGCCATCGCGAACCGGTTCGGGATGGTCAACGAGCGGACGGTGAACGGTTGGAAGAGATCGTCAACGGCCATGAACCGTCACAACGCGGCGCCGCCGACGCTGATTCCAGCCGGGTGACCGAGGCGCCCGGTCAGCCCTCCGACGGCTTGTCCACGGCCTCATCGGGCAGCGGCAGCCCTTCGGCGCCTGGAGTAGCGGGGGACAGCACGTCCTCGGCCCTCTCGGTCGGTTCGGGCGTTACATTTTCGTTCGGAGATGTCATGCCCGTGTTGGTACCCCCGAGGCGCCGGCGTTAATCGCCCCAGGCCATTAGTCGAACCGGCCCGCGTCGATGACCCGCAACACCATCGCGCCGGCCTCGTCGGAGGCAGCAAGGTCGACCTCGGCGGTGAAGCCCCAGTCGTGGTCGCCCGCAGGGTCGTCGAAGATCTGTCGCACTCGCCACACCTCGGGTGCGCGGTCAATGATGAGCAGCGCCGGACCGCGAGCGTCGGCGGCGGTGCCGACGTCGTCGTGTTCGCCGAAGTAGTCGTCGCCGACCTGCTCCCAGCGCTGCGCCGTCCAACCCGAACCGCCGTCCAGCGCGCCGAGTTCGTCCCAGCGCTGCCGGGCGAACAACTGCACGCGACGGAACAACGCGTTGCGCACCATCGCCGTGAACGCACGCTGGTTGCCGGTCAGCGGGCGCGGCGGCGCAGGCACCGCCACCGGAGTGTCGTGCGGCTGGTCGGGGCCGGTCAGCTGCTCCCACTCGTCGAGCAGGCTCGAATCCACCTGGCGGACAAGCTCACCGAGCCACTCGACGATATCGGTGAGTTCCTCGGTCCTGGCCGTGGCGGGTACCCCCGACCGCAGCGCCTTGTACGCATCGGACAGGTAGCGCAGCACCGCACCCTCGGCGCGGGTCAGGCCGTACTCGCTGACGTATTCGCGGAACGTCATGGCGCGTTCCCACATCTCGCGCACCACCGACTTCGGGGACAGCCGCGCGTCGGCGGCCCACGGGTTGCTCTGCAGGTACACCTCGAAGGTGTGCTCGAGCATCTCCTCGAGCGGCTTGGGGTAGGTTACGTCGTCGAGAAGTTCGATGCGTTCGTCGTACTCGATACCCTCGGCCTTCATCGCCGCGACGGCTTCACCCCGGGCCTTGTCCATCTGCGCGGCCAGGATCTGGCGCGGATTCTCCAACGTCGCCTCGATCACCGAGACCACATCCAGTGCAAAGGTATCCGCGTCCGGATCGAGCACATCGACGGCGGCCAGTGCGAAGGTCGACAACGGTTGATACAGCGCGAAGTTCGGCGGCAGGTCGACGGTCAAGCGGTATCTGCGCCCGTCGGGGCCGGGCTCGTCGAGGCGCTCCACCACACCGGCCTGCAGCAGCGACCGCGCGATACCGACGGCTTCGCGAATGTGCTGCAGCTGCCGTTTGCGTGGCTCGTGGTTGTCGGTCAGCAGCCGACGCATCGCCTCGAACGGATCCCCGGGACGGTCAACGACTTCCAGCAGCATCGCCGTCGACACCCGCATGTTGCTGGTCAGCGGTTCGGGAGTGGCCTCGATCAGCCGCTTCGTCGTCGACTCACTCCACGGCACCATGCCCTCGGGCACCTTGCGGCGCACCAGCTTTCGGCGCTTCTTGGGGTCGTCGGCCACCTTGGCGAACTGCTTGAGGTTCTCCACCTCATGGTCGGGTGCCTGCACGACGACGGTGCCGGCGGTGTCGTAGCCGGCCCGCCCGGCCCGGCCTGCGATCTGATGGAACTCGCGCGCGTTGAGCAACCTGGTGCGCACACCGTCGTACTTCGAGAGCGCGGAGAACACCACCGTGCGGATCGGCACGTTGATGCCGACGCCCAATGTGTCGGTGCCGCAGATCACCTTGAGAAGACCGGCCTGCGCCAACTGTTCGACCAGGCGCCGGTACTTCGGCAGCATCCCGGCGTGGTGCGCGCCGATGCCGTGGCGCACCAACCGCGACAGCGTCGTGCCGAAAGCCGTCGAGAACTGGAACGCGCCGATCATGTCCCGGATCTCGGCCTTCTCCTCCTTGGTGCTGACGTTGACGCTCATCAGCGCCTGCGCGCGCTCCAGCGCCGAGGCCTGGGTGAAGTGCACGACGTAGATCGGGGCCTGTCCGGTCTCGAGCAGATCGCCGATCGTCTCGTGCATCGGGGTGGTCGCATACGAAAAGTACAGCGGCACCGGGCGTTCGGCGTTGGTGACCAACGCTGTCGGCCGGCCGGTGCGTCGGGTGAGGTCCTCGCGCAGGAACGAGACGTCGCCCAGCGTCGCTGACATCAGCAGGAACTGTGCCTTCGGCAGCTCGAGCAGCGGAACCTGCCACGCCCAGCCGCGGTCCGGGTCGCCGTAGAAATGGAACTCGTCCATCACCACCAGCTCGATGTCCGCGTCCGAGCCCTCCGCGCAGCGCGATGTTGGCCAGCACCTCGGCCGTGCAGGTGATGATCGGCGCTTCGCCGTTGACCGCGGCGTCGCCGGTCAGCATGCCGACGTTGGCCGCGCCGAAAACCTCGCAGAGGGCGAAGAACTTTTCGCTGACCAGTGCCTTGATCGGGGCGGTGTAAAAGCTGCGGCCAGGTTTCGGGGAGGATCGAGCCAGCGCTGCGAACAGCGCGCCCGTGGCCACCAGCGACTTGCCCGAACCGGTCGGCGTCGCCAGGATGACGTTGGCGCCGCTGACCAACTCGATCAGCGCCTCCTCCTGCGCCGGATACAGCACGGTGCCGTTCTCCTCGGCCCAGGCGGCGAACGACGCGAACAGCTCGTCGGGGTCGGCGCCGAGCCGTTTGGCGATGTCGGTGAGCGAACCCTCAGGCACCTCGATGCACCGGGCCCAGCCGGTCGGCGATCTGCTCGGCGGCCAGCTCGACTTCGGCGAGCCTGCTCCGCAAGCGTTCGGGCGCCCAAGCGAGCGCGATACGCGCTGGGGGCCAATTGGTTTCGTCGATCGGGACCAGCTTGAACTCCGGCGGGGAGAACATCTTGCCGATGAACGAGTCGGGTGCGTAGCTCACCAGCGCGACGAGATGCCGGTTGAACACCTGAGTGGCCATCTCGAGTTCACCACCGCGCTGGTTCGTCGTGCGCACGATGCGGTGGATGCCGCGGCTGTTGAGTTGTCGGGTCAACCCGGCCAGCACCACGGGATTGGGCCGGGCGAAGTCGATCACGACCTCCCGGTCACGCAACTCGTCGATCGTCACAAGGTCTTTGGCGGCCAGGGGGTCGTCGAACCGCACCGCGACCGCACCCTGGTAGCTGGCCACCACCTTGTGGCGCAGGCGCTTGTCACCGGCCGGCAGGTGGATCAAACCCAGCTCGGCCTGTCCGGCGATCAGCTTGGCCGCGACCTCGGTGCCCGAACCCGGAACGCGGAACTCCGTCGGCCCGGGCAGGCCGGCCAACACCGTCTCCAGTTGGGCCAGCAGGTCGGACGGCGCATAGGCGGTGGCGCTCAGCCGAAGCGGCGCCGAACCCTGCACACTCTGCTTGGCAGTGGCTTTGAACTCCTCGATCTGTCGCAGGATTTCGCGGGCGGGGCCGATCAGCCGTTCACCGAGCGGGCTCAGCCGCACGTCGTGGTAGCCGCGTTCGAACAACGCTCCGCCGAGCTCCTTCTCGAGGAGTTTGATCTGCTTGCTCAGCGGGGGCGGCGTGATCATCAACTTGTCGGCGGCCCGCTTGAAGTGCAGTTCGTCGGCGACGGCGACGAAATACCTGAGCCTGGTGAAGTCGATGTCCATTCCTGCGGTGTCTCGAACGGGTGGCCGTGCACCCCGCATGCTACGAGATCACCGGTGCGCCCCGGTCAGATGTGCACGTCGCCGGTGGTGGTCTCGAGCACTCCGCGCCGGTGCAGCGCCTCGATCTCCGTGGGGCTCAGACCGAGAAGTTCCGTGGCGATCTCGACGGTCTGCTCCCCGATGAGGGGGGCTTGGCGCAGCGGGGGATCGGCGACGTGGTCGCAGTGGATCTGCACGTTCTCCATCGTGAATGGGACGTCTGCGTGCGGATGAAGCTCCTCGCGGAACGACCGCCGTTGCTCGTAGTACCCCCAGGACGGGAGCTCGTCGGCGTGCATGACGGCGCCCGCGGGCACACCCGCGGCCTGCAGCCGTTCCATCGCCTCGGTGCGCGAATGACGGGAGGTCCAGGCGCGCACCGCGTCGAGGTCGAGCGCACCGTCGCCGGGCACGCCGATGACCCAGCGCAGTGCCTGCAACTCGGCGGCGTCCCGCACGGTGATCGCGATCCACTTGTGCTCACCCGCGGCCGGGAACAGTCCCCACGGCGCCCCGCGTTCCGCGTCGGAGCGGGGGTGTCCGGCACGCTCGAGCGCATCGGCGGCGATGTCGGCGGCGACGTGGCTCAGCATCACCTCGGCCTGCGCGATGCTCGCCGACCCGCCCTCGCCGGTGCGTTCCCGGCGCAGCAGCAATGCGATCGCGGATAGCGTCCCAATCCTGGCCGCCACGTGGTCGGGGTAGACGGTCACGGTGTCGCAGAAGGTCTCGGGTTCGCCCGGGTACACCCACTGGCTCGTGAACCCGACCGCGGCGCGCACCAGCGGCCCGTAGCCCAGGCGTTTGGCCCACGGGCCGTCGGGACCGAAGGCGGAACTGTCCACCACCACGATGCCCGGGTTGATGCGTCGCAGCGCCGCGTAGTCCATGCCCAGCGCTTCTGCGACGCCGGGCTTGAAGTTCGTCAGCACCACATCGGCGTCCCGCACCAGGCGGTGGGCGAGCCCGAGGCCCTCCTGCGTGCGCAGGTCGAGCCCGATCGAGCGCTTGTTGCGGTGTCCCGCGGCGAACGGCTGGGTCATCGTGGTGAGCTTGCCGACGCGCAGCCCGTCGGGATGGGCGGAGTGTTCGATCTTGACGACGTCGGCGCCCAGATCGCCGAAGAGCCGGCCGGTGTCGGCGCCGACGACGATGACCCCGAGATCGAGGACGCGTATCCCTTCCAGCGGCCGCCCCTCGCCTCTGCGTTGCCGGCCTGCCAACAGTGGAGCGGCGGTGAGGCGTTCGGACTCCGCGGAGTTCGAGTCGAGTGCGCTGGCGCGGTGTCCGTCGATCTGACTGACGCCGACCGGGATCGGGGCCACCACGCCGGGCGCAAGCTCCACGTCGCGGAAAAAGCCACGCGCGCTGAAGTGTTCGGCGGTCAACGCCTCCGACAGGGTCAGCACCGCCGCGGTGGGGACGCCGTGGGCCTGGCCCTGGGACTCCAGCTCGGCACGGGTCTTGTCGGCGCAGAAGCGGACGATGGCGTCGAGCAGATGCGGTGAGCGGAAACGCTTTCCGAGTTTGTCGTAGGACGGGTCGGCGAACTCCTCGGGGCTGCCCATCCACGTGAACATTCCGCGCCACTGCCGTTTGGCCAGGATACAGATGCGGACATGGCCGTCCTTGCACGGGATGATCGGATAGCGCTGGCGTTCGGCATCCCAGTCGCGTTGCTGCATCTTGACCGCGACGCCCGCCGACGCGCTGCCCGCCGAGCCGAACGGCGGGTCGAGCGTCTGCATGGCCCCGTCGAGGATCGAGAAGTCGATCAGGTCGCCCTCGCCGGTGCGCAGGCGGTCCAGGTATACGGCAATGGTCATCACCGCGGCCTGCGCGGCGGCCACGTGATAGGGCAGTTCGGCAGGCGGTACCAACGGCTCGCGGCCCGGTATGCCGGAGCGCGACAGCTCGCTGGACAATGCGTGGAACACCGGGCCGGTGCCCTGCCAGGTGCGGTAGTCGTTGTCGCGGCCGAAGTCGCTGAGCGACAGGATCACCAGCTGCGGGTGCTGCCTACGGATCTCACGCACCGCCAGCGTCGCCTCGGCGAGCGACCCGGGCCGGGTGTTCTCGATCAGAATGTCGGTCCCGGCAAGCACTCTCGCGAACTCGTCGCGGCCCGCTGCGGTTGAAGGATCCAGCTCGACCGTCTCCATGCCGTGCCGGTCGATGGCGGTCTGCACCGGCACCCCTGCGACGCGCGGACCCACCACGTCGCCGTCGGTCACACCCAGCAGACGCAGCACGGTCACGCGCGCCCCGAGGTCGGCGAGCAGTCGGCCGACGGCGCTCATCGGGCCCGAGCTCAGGTCGAGGATCCGCGTCCCGGACAACGGCGGATCGTATGCGGCGGCGCGGGACACAGATCAGCTCCTGCGGGCCTGACGGAAGGGGATGTCGCGATCGGCCTCGGGCTCCTTGGGCAGCCCGAGCACGCGCTCGCCGATGATGTTGCGCTGAATCTGGTCGGTCCCGCCGCCGATCGAGGTGAAGAACGCGTTGAGCGTCAGGAAGTTGACGTCGTCGGCCACCGGGTTCTCGGGACCCGCCAACAGTGCCTGCGCGCCGATGATCTGCGTCTTCATCGCCGCCTCGGTGTGCAGGATCTTCGACATCGCGAGCTTGCCCAGCGACATGATCGAACTCGACGTGCCCTGTGTCGTCGCGGCTTTCGCGCGTGCGTTGTTGAGCCGGTTCAGCTCCCGCATCGCCAGCACCTTCGCCAGCGGGTAGCGCACCGCGGGGTCGTCGAGCACGCCGTGCTCGCGGGCGAGTTCGACCAGGCTGTCCGCCTCGCGGTTACGCGAGCCGCGACCACTGTCGCCCATGATGGAGCGTTCGTAGGCCAGCGCGGTTTGCAGCGCCCGCCATCCGTTGCCCTCGCCGCCAAGTAGATAGTTGTCGGAGACGGTCGCATCGTTGATGAACACCTCGTTGAAGTGCGATTCGCCGGTTATCTGCACCAGCGGGCGCACCTCGACGCCCGGCTGCTTCATCGGCATGATGAACAGGCTCAGACCCTTGTGCTTGGGCACATCCCAGTCGGTGCGGGCCAGAAGCAGGGCGTAATCCGCGGTGAGCGCCCCCGACGTCCACACCTTCTGACCGTTGACCACCCACTGGTCACCGTCGCGGACCGCGGTGGTGCGCACGCTGGCCAGGTCGGAACCGGCGCCCGGTTCGCTGTAGAGCAGGCAGGTGCGGGACCGCTCGACCAGGAAGTCGCGCAGCAGGTCCTGTTTGATTCTTTCGGTGCCGAGCTTGAGCGTGGTGTTGGCCGGGATGTTGTACTTGTCCTGCCGCGACCCCGGCGCCTTGATAGCCGAGAACTCCTGGCCGATGACGGCCGCGAGGTCACTCGGATATGCGCGGCCGAACCACTCGGTGGGATAGGTGGGCACGGCGTAACCGGCGTCGAGCACCTTCTCCAGCCAGGCGATCCGCTCGGGTGACGACGCCCACGGGTCGTCGGATTTGGGAAGTGGAGTCCAGTTGTCGCGCAACCACCCCCGGACCTCGGCGCGCAGCTCGTCGGCGGTGGGCAGGGGGCTGGTCATGTCAGGCACCTTTCGAGACGAGGTAGCGCTCGCGATGCAGGCGCGGGCCGCCGAACAACTGCAGGCCGGTGCGCGCCCTGCGCAGGAACAGGTGGGCGGGGTGCTCCCAGGTGAAACCGATGCCTCCGTGCATCTGGATCGCGTTCATGGCGACGGTCTCGTAGGCCTCGGCGCAGGCGAAACCGGCCAATGCGACTGCACCGTCGGAGGTTTCACTTAGCGCGGCCTTCTCGGCGGCGGCGTGCTGGGCGGCCGACGTCGCGTTCTCGACCTCGATGAGGAGGTCGGCGGCCATGTGCTTGAGCGCCTGGAAGCTGCCGATCTGGCGGCCGAACTGGACGCGCGTCTTGAGGTAGTCGACGGTGATGTCGAAGAGTCGGCGGGAGCCGCCCACCTGCTCACCGGCCGACGCGATCACGGCGTAATCCAGGGCCTCCTGTACGGCGTCCCATCCCGCGGTACCGAGCCGCCGCGCGGGTGTAGCCGCGAAGGTGAACGTCGACAGCCGCACGGTTGGGTCGAAAACCGTCACCGCGGTGCGGGTGAAACCGGTGGCGTCAGGGGCCACCTCGAAGATGCCGACGCCGTCGCTGGTGCGCGCGACCACGAGCAGGACATCGGCCGCCTGACCCCAGGTGACGTAGTGCGCGGCGCCGGTGAGGGTGCCGTCGGCGCCGGCTTCGACGTCGACGCCCTCGGCCGTCCAAGTGCCGGACTGCCCGGTGACCGCGACCGTGCCGATCGCCGCGCCGGCGGCGAGTCCGGGCAGGAGTCGGCGCTTGTCCTCGTCAGAGCCTGCGGCCGAGATGAGCGCGACCGTCAACACCGCGCTGGAGATGAACGGTGCGGGCAGAAGTGCGGCGCCCGTCTCCTCGGCGACGGCCTCGAGCTCGAGTGCGCCGAAGCCCAGACCGCCGAGTTCGTCATCGACGAGCATGCCGAGCAAGCCCTGCTCGGCGAGCTGGCGCCACAGGTCGCGGTCGAAGCCGTCGTCAGAGGCCATCACCCCGCGCACGTGGTCCTCGGTGCACCTGTCACCCAGCAGCTCGCGGACCGCCGAACGCAGTTCCGCGCGCTCGGCCACACTGATCGTCATCCCAACCGCCTCTCGTGGCTAGCTGGGTCCATGGTTGGGCCCGAAAGGCCCGGTGTAAATCACGAATCGCGACACCGGCGGGTTTCCCGTTGGGACATGCGAGGGCGGTCGCCACACTCCCGGTCAGCTACTGCATACGAGCCTGGCCCCGACCGTCGATCAGGCTGTCGAGGCCGCGCTGCCACCTGGCGGAGCGGGCGCGGTTGCACACCGCGCGGGTGATCAGGAGAACGGCTGCGGACGTTCCGAGGACCGCGAGCAGGACGAGTGCGCCGGCCGTGACCGCTTCCATCGCGGCATGGGGAGCCGCGCGCTTGGAGTCGAACAGCGCGGTTCCGACGGCGCCGGCGATCGGCACGGCGAGAACGGACAGGGCGACGACCAAGGTCATGATCAGCGCCTCGATCCGATCCACGGAGCGGACCAGCGGATTGTCGCCCCTCAACCGCGCCAGCGTCGACCACCGGGGCATGCGGAGGGTGAAGGTGGCCCACTCTTGGTCGTCACCCAACCGGACAGCCGGCCGGGGGTGATCGTCGCCATGCGGGCTGCGCACCGTCACCTCCTCTCACTATGGGGGGCTGCGTCCTACCCCCATCGTGCACCCCATCTGACCTGCGAGCTTTGCCGAGAAACGACAATACTGGCGTGCTCCGTTGTGGCCGGCCGACAACGATGCGCCGAGGCCCGGGTAATCCGCGGAGGCTTCGGGGCGGCGGGGGACGGGTACCCCTGACCGTCATCGAATCGGGAAGGACCCGCACATGGGTGAGAGTGAGACGCAGCGACGGCAGGTGGGCGATTCGGACAGTCCGATCGAGGACGAGTTGGAGGGCGCCTTTCAGCGGATGGTCGACGAGGGCACCCAGCGCCTGCACCGGGCATGGCGCGAAGTGCTGGTCACCGGCTTCTTCGGCGGCACCGAGGTTGCGGTCGGCGTCCTCGCATACCTGTCGGTGTTGGCCGCCACCCGCAACCACCTGCTCGCCGGCATCGCGTTCTCGATCGGATTCCTCGCCCTGCTGCTCGGCCGCAGCGAGCTGTTCACCGAGGGGTTCCTGGTGCCCGTTACCACGGTCGTGGCCAAACGCGCCAGCGTCGGGCAGCTGCTGAAATTGTGGATCGGAACGCTGATCGCCAATCTCGTTGGCGGCTGGGCGATCATGTGGCTGATCATGACGGGCTTCCCGAAACTTCATGCGCAGACGATCGAGTCGGGCACCCACTTCGCCACCGCCCCGATCTCAGCGGAGACGGTCGCACTGTCACTGCTGGGCGGCATGGTCATCACGCTGATGACGCGCATGCAGCACGGCACCGAGTCGACGTTCGGCAAGATCGCCGCGGCGGTCGCGGGCGGCTTCCTGTTGGCCGGGCTGCAGATGTTCCATTCGATCCTGGACTCGTTGCTGATCTTCGGTGCGCTCATCGCCGGCGCCCCGTTCGGCTACGGCGACTGGGCGACGTGGTTCGCCTACACGGTCGTCGGCAACGTGGTGGGCGGTCTGCTGCTCGTGACGCTGCTTCGTCTGCTGCGCAGCAAGGATCGTCTGCAGGATGAGCGACAGGAGGCGGAGTCAGAACCCACGACGGCGTGACCGGAAAGCCCGTCAGCGACCGCGCCAACGCGGTGGGCGCTTCTCCCGCCACGCCTTGATGCCCTCGTGCACATCCTCGGTTGCCGCGGCCACCTTGCGCATCGTCTCGCCGAACCGGACCGACTCGATCCAGCCCATGTTGGCCGTGCGCCAGGCCACCTCCTTGGTGGCGCGCTGCGCCAGCGGCGCCGCCTCGGTGAGCGTGCGCGCCCACGACCGCGCCTCGGCCCGCAGGTCGCCGGGTTCGACCAGTCGCCACACCAGGCCGGTCTCCTTGGCACGCTCGGCGTCGATCGGCTTACCGGTCAACAACAACTCCATGGCGTCGGCCCACCGGACGCGTTCGGGCAGCCGGATCGCGCCGACGATCGTCGGCACCCCGAGGGACACCTCAGGGAACGCGAAAGTCGCTGTGGTGGAGGCGATCACGAAGTCACAGAACAGGACGCCGGTCAGACCGTAGCCGATGCACGGGCCGTTGACCGCCGCGATCGTCGGCTTGAACAGTTCCATGCCGCTCTCGAACGAGTTGATCGTCGGCTTCTCCCAGAACGTGCCCCCGAAGGTGCCGACCGAACCCTCGCCGTCCTTGAGGTCACCGCCGGCACAGAACACGTCGCCGTTCGCGGTGAGGATCCCGACCCACGCGTCCTCGTCGTCGCGGAACCGCTCCCAGGCCGCGTTCAGGTCGCGCCGCATCTCGCCGTTGATCGCGTTGCGCGCTTCGGGACGGTTGAAGGTGATGGTGGCGATGTGATCGTCCAACTCGTAGGTCACGAGGCTCATGGCTGCACGATAGCCAGGTGACGTAGTGCGGATGGATGACGATGTCGAGAAATGCCCGACGGATCCGTCCCACAGGTGAGCGACCAACTAGGGTCGCGACCCGAAGAACGGAGGACGAAGTCATGGCCAAGTATCTGCTGCTCAAGCACTACCGGGGCGCGCCGGCCAGCGTCAACGACCTGCCTATGGACCGGTGGACGCCCGAGGAGATCGAGGCGCACATTCGGTATATGAACGACTTCGCGGCACGCCTGGAGGACACCGGCGAGTTCGTCACCCATGCGGCCCTGGCCCCGGAGGGGGCATGGGTGCGCTCCGACGGTGAGGGCAAACCGCCCGTGGTCGACGGCCCGTTCGCCGAAACCAAGGATCTGGTCGCCGGATGGATGGTCATCGACGTCGACTCCTACGAACGCGCCGTCGAACTGGCCGGAGAACTGTCGGCGGCGCCGGGCGCGGGCGGTCGCCCGATCCACGAATGGCTGGAGGTCCGGCCTTTTCTGACCGCACCGCCGACGGTCACCGAGTGATGCCCGACGCGGTGGACGAGGCCCAGCTGCGGGACCTGATCCCCGCGGTGCTGGCAACACTCGTCCGCCGTGGGGCGGATTTCGCGACCGCCGAGGACGCCGTTCAGGAGGCGCTTCTGCGCGCGCTCGACACCTGGCCGGGCCGGCGCCCGGACGACCCGAAGGGGTGGCTGATCACCACCGCTTGGCGCCGGTTCGTCGACCTCACCCGATCCGACGTCGCCAGGCACCGCCGCGAGCGGCAGGTCGCCGGCGAACCGGCGCCGGGTCCGGCCGCGCCGGTCGACGACACGCTGCAGCTGTATTTCCTGTGCGCGCATCCCAGCCTCACCACCGCGTCGGCCGTCGCGCTGACTCTGAGGGCTGTGGGTGGCCTCACGACCCGCCAGATCGCCAGGGCCTACCTCGTGCCGGAATCGACCATGGCACAACGGATCAGCAGGGCCAAACGCGCCGTCAGCGACGTCCGCCTCGACCGCCCCGGCGACCTCCACACCGTTCTGCGCGTGCTGTACCTGGTGTTCAACGAGGGCTACACCGGTGAAGTCGACCTCGCCGCCGAGTCGATCCGCCTCGCCCGCCAACTCGCTTCCGCCACCGACGATCCCGAGGTCGCGGGCCTGCTCGCGCTGTTCCTGCTGCACCATGCGCGGCGCCCGGCCCGCACGCGCGCCGACGGCGGCCTCGTGCCGCTCGCCGAACAGGACCGGCGGCTGTGGCGGCGCGACCTGATCACCGAGGGCGTGGGCCTGCTGCAGGCCGCGTTGGTCAGGGACCGCCTGGGGGAGTACCAGGCGCAGGCCGCGATCGCCGCACTGCACGCCGACGCGCAGACCGCCGAGGAAACCGACTGGGTGCAGATCGTCGAGTGGTACGACGAGTTGGTAGGCCTCACGGACAGCCCGGTGGTGCGACTCAATCGTGCCGTCGCGGTCGGCGAGGCCGGCGGAGCACAAGCGGGGCTTGCGGCGCTGTCCGAGCTCGATCCGGCGCTTCCGCGCTACACCGCCTCGGCCGCATACCTCCACGAGCGGGCCGGGGAATTTGCCACGGCTGCAGAGCTTTACGCGGAGGCCGCGGCAAAAGCACAGAATCTCGCGGAGCGCAACCACCTCATCATGCAAGCGGCGAAGCTGCGCCAACCGCGCTCGGGCCGCTAGATCGGGGCCGCACGATCGGACCAGGGCATCGCCTGCTCCAGCTGGGCGGCCAACCGGATCAGCAGCGACTCACCCGCCAGCGGTGCGACGAACTGGACCCCCAGCGGCAGCCCGTTCGCCGTCCAGTGCAGCGGTAGCGAAATCGCCGGGCGCCCCGTCAGATTCGCGAGCTGGGTGTAGGGCACCCAGCCGAGATTCTTGTCCACCATGTCATCGACGATCTTGGTGAAGCGCAACACCTTTGCCGTGCGCGTCCTGATCAGCACGTCGGCGGCGCGCTGCAGCACGACCGGCAGGTCGAACTCGCCGATGGTCGGCGGCGGGGTCGCCAGCCCGGGCGTCAACAACAGGTCGTACGACTCGAAGAACGTGGTGAGCCTGCGCGTGTGTTCGTGACGCCGCTGCACGGCGTCCACGTAGTCGACGCCGCTCGTGGTCCTGCCGAGCGCGGCGAGGATGAGGGTGTCGCGTTCGAACGAATCGTCGCCGGCACCCGAAATGCGTTTGGCCTCATCGAGTTCCCACGCCGTGTAGACGAACCACGTGAGCAGGAAGTCGCGCGCCAAGGCTGCGTCGTCGAAGGGGGCGCTCGGAAGTTCCTCGACGTGATGGCCGAGCTCGGTCAGCGCCCGTATGGTCGCCTCGACGGCGGCGGCGGCTTCCGGATGCGGGGACGGGTTGATTGCCGACGGGACCCGCACGCCGATACGAAGGGTGCCGGGATCAGCTCCCACACAGGACGCGAATGTCGAGGACGGAACACCGGGCACGTACGGGCCCCACGGTTCGCCCCCCCGAATGACGTCGAGCATCGCCGCCGTGTCCCGCACGGTCCGCGACACCACGCCCTGTACGGCCGCGCCGTGCATGGACTCACCCGTCGCGGGTCCCGACGGCGTCAGCCCGCGGCCCGGTTTGAGGCCGACCAGTCCACAGCACGCCGCGGGTATCCGAATGGAACCGCCGCCGTCGTTCGCCCCGGCGCACGGCACGATCCCTGCCGCGACCGCGGCAGCCGAGCCGCCCGACGAGCCGCCCGGTGTCCGGGTCAGGTCCCACGGATTGCGCGCAGGGCCCCACGCGTCCGGTTCGGTGATCCCCTTCGCCCCGAACTCGGGGGTGTTGGTCTTACCGAAGATGACCAATCCGGCGTCCTGCCACCGCCGCACGATCTCTGAGTGCTCGGCCACCGGTTTCGACATCAGGGCGCGCGATCCCCGCGACGTCGGCAGCCCGGCGTAGTCCTGGGCGAGGTCCTTGATCAGGAACGGAACTCCCGAGAACGGGCCTGACGACGCATCCGCAGGCGAGGCCGGGACGTCACGCACGATCGCGTTGATCCGCGGGTTCACCGCGGCCGCACGGTTCCTGGCCAGGTCCAGCAACTCCGCGGCGGTCACCTCTTTGTCGGCGACGAGCCTGGCCAACCCGGTGGCGTCGTGACGGCGGTATTCCTCGAAGTTCACGGTCTGACCGTATGTCGCACGGCGCCGATACGGTGAACCACCCCGTGTCAGAGCCAGGGCGGGGGGTCGGGTGCGTCACCGTCGAGTCCGACCGCGCCACGTCCGGCCGCCCACCGGACCACCGACGCCAGCGGGCCGCTGATCGTGTGCCGAGGCAGACCATCGCCGATGACGACGGGCACACTGCCGGTCACCTCGAGCACCAGACCGCCGCCGAGATTCTTCTTCCGCCACATCGCCACGATGTCGGACAACAACGATTCCAGCACGACATCGGGCAGGTCGCCGAAACGCCCACCGTTGTCCATGTCGACGGCGTGGATCCAGACCTCGCGCGTGCGCATCCAGGCGGTTTCGGACACCGGGACGGTGCGGCCCTGTGCGGTTCGGACCTGGGCCAACCACGCGGCGGACGGCAGCGTCCGCCATTGCTTGTCGAGCCGGGCGACGGTGTGATCGAACAGGTTTCGCAGTGCCGCGGCGCTGAGTGTGGCGCCTTCCTTGATTTCCCGGCTGCGCTGCTCGCTGGATTCGTACATCGGAGTCTCGATGCCCGTGACCGCCCAATCCAGCAGACGACACAGTGCGGCGGCGTTGTAGCCGACGTGTGCCACCAGGTGACGGCGGGTCCAGCCGTCCAACAGGGTGTCGCCGTCGAGCGCTGCGTCGCTCAGATCAGCGAGATGCCGAGCGAAGTACGATGTCCCACGCCGCGCGATCAGCAGTCGATCCGGCAACGCGAGGTCGTGAAAGCTCATGTGTCACTTCACGATCGTCTTGTTCTTGACCGAACCGATGCCCTCGATGTTGATCTCGACGGTTTGCCCGTCGCCGACGTAGCGGGCCGGCTTGCGTGCGTGCCCGACACCGCCGGTGGTTCCGGTGATCACGACGTCACCGGGCTGCAGGGTGACGATGTGGCTGATGTAGTCGACGAGTGCCTCGGGTGTGAACACCAGGTCGTCGGTGCTGGCGTGCTGCACGACTTCGCCGTCGAGGCGGGCCTCGATGGTGGTGCCGAGCGTGTAGTCGGTCACCAGGTGCGGTCCGAATCCACTGGTCTTCTCGAAGTTCTTGCCTTGGTCCCACTGCAGTGTGCGGTACTGGAAGTCGCGCATGGTGTAGTCGTTGATCACCGAGTAACCGGCGATGTAGTCGGCTGCCTGCGCTTCGGGCACCTGGTAGGCCGGCTTGCCGATGACGAATGCGAGCTCGGCTTCCCAATCCAACTGTCTTGCGGCATATTCGGGAACGATCACGTCGTCGTAGGGTCCGGTGAGCGCGTCGGCGAACTTTGCGAACAGCGTCGGATGCTGCGGCAGTTCGCGGCCCATCTCCTTGATGTGAGTGGCGTAGTTCAGTCCGACACAGACGATTTTGCCGGGCCGCGGAACCACCGGTGCATAGTCGGCGCCCGCCAGGTCGACCTCGTCACCGGCTGCGCGCTCGGCGATGAGCCGCCAGTCGGTGTCGGCGAGTAGTGCGGAAAGGTCGGTGTAGCCGGGGATCACGGTGGCGGTGTCGACGCTGTCGACGCGGACGGCGGCGGTGCCGCCGGCCATGCGCAGGGTGGCGAGTCTCATGTCAGGCTCCTTGGTGAGTGAGGGTGCGGTTGAATCCGAGCCGCTCCATGATCGGAGCGTCGGAGAAGCTGAACAGGTCGAGTTGGGTCTCGGCGCACACCGACCAGTCGACCCATGAGGGCACGACGATCAGATCGCCCTTGGCGACGGGGTGAACGGAGTCGCCGAGCCGGAACTTCCCTTCCCCGTCGAACACCTGGTACACCGTCGACCTGACCTCACGTCGCGTCCGGGTCAGCGCGTCGGCACGTAGTCGGTGGAACTCGGCGCGGATCGTGGGCAGCACATCGCCGCCGGTGGTGGGGTTCGTGTAGCGCACCGCGGCGTGGCCGGGTTCGACTGTGGCGGCGAAACCTTCGTCTTCGAGCGCCAGCTGCTCGCACAACGCGGCGTCGGTGTGCTCCCACCGATACGCGGCGATTGGCGAGCTGGTCCGCGCGTCGAGCCCGACCAGCGGTCGCAGCCCCGGGTGGGCCCACAGCCGTTCGGAACGGGAGATATCGGGGGTGGATTCGTCGGTGACCCCGTCGGCGCCGAATTCGAAGAACCCGGTGTCGGTGTAGTGCACGAATGGGATGTCCAAGCCGTCGATCCACGCCATCGGCTCGTCGGTTTCGTTGTGGTGGCCGTGGAACGCCCAGCCCGGGGTGAGCAGGAAGTCACCGCGCCGCATCGCCACGGGGTCGCCGTTGACGACGGTCCACACGCCTTCGCCCTCGATCACGAACCGGAATGCATTCTGGCTGTGCCTGTGCTCGGGAGCGGTTTCTCTCGCGCCGAGATACTGGATCGCCGCCCACAGCGTCGGGGTCGCGTAGGGCACGCCGCCCAGGCCGGGGTTGGCCAGTGCGATGGCGCGCCGCTCGCCGCCGCGGCCCACCGGGATCAGCTGACCGGCGCGCTGGGCCAGGGGATACAGCGTCGACCATCTCCAGACGAACGGAACGGCGCGCGAGGTGGGCGCAACCGGCATCAGCGAGTCCAGTTGGGTCCACAGCGGGTTGAGGTTGGCTCGATCGAATTCCGTGTACAGCCGGGCCAACTCATCGACTTCACGGAGGGGTGTGATGGTGGTCATGCTGCGACGCTAAGGCGGTCCACGACACAACCGACACCTAATTCTGTTGTGCAGAATCCCGGGCCGGCTTGCGCGTCAGGCGTCGACCCCGTCGAAACGGTCGCCGAGGTCCACTTCGATCTCATGAACGGCTCGGCGCAACTGCTTCACCAGGCCTCCGTGGGTGTGCCGCTTGTAGCGGATGATGGGCACCGCGACGCTGATCGCGCCGATGGCCCGGCCCGACCGGTTGTGCACCGCGGCGCCGAAGGCGGCGACGCCCTCTTCGGTCTGCTCGACGTTGAGTGCGAAGCCCGCCGCGCGGATACCTGCCAGCTCGGTCGCGAACTTCGCGAGTTCGTCGGGCGCGAGGCCGGTGTAGAGGCGGGCGATGAGCGCATCGTCGAGTTCGGCGAGCAGCGCCCGTCCACCCGCCGTGCGTTCGGCCGGCAGCACCTGGCCCTTGCGGTCGCCGACACGCAGCATCGCCGTGGATTCCGCCGACGTCAGGAACCGGACCTGCGTGCCAACCCGGATCACCAGGTTGACCGTCTCGCCGCAGACCAGCGACAGCGTCTCCAGGTGCGGCGTGCAGACATCGGTGAACTCGCGGGTCCAGCCGCGCTGCGCAGGCCCGGCGCCCATGGCCGGCCCCGGGTGGTACAACCGACGTTCGTCCTGAACCGCGAAGCCGCGGTAGACCAGCATCGCCAGCAGTCGATGGGCGGTTGACGGCGCGATCGCCAATTCCTGTGCGGCCTCCTTCAGCCGGATCGCCCCCACGTCGCGCAACATCTGCACTAGGCGCAGAGCGTTGTCCACCGACTCGAGTAGGTAGCTCGGCGGTTCGAGCGCCGGACGCGGCTTTTTCTGCACAGAAGAACTATATTGCTGGGCGGCTGTGGCCGCCATCACTGTTGACGCATGGCTGTTATCGGCACCGCACCGACACCGGTGGTTCGGCTGAACCGCACCTCGGTCATCGCAGTCGCGGTGTGCTGGCTGTTCGTCGTGTTCGACGGCTACGACCTGATCGTCTACGGCAACGTGATCCCCAGCCTGCAGGCCGACTGGGGTATCAGCGCCGCGGCGGCGGGCACGCTCGGCAGCTTGGCGTTCCTCGGCATGATGATCGGCGCTGTGCTGGCCGGTCGGGTCTCCGACGCAATCGGCCACAAGCGCGCCGTAATCGGTTGCGCGGTGGTGCTTTCAGTCTTCACCGCGCTGTGCGCGCTGGCTCCCGGGCCGGTGACCTTCGGGGTCCTGCGCCTGATCGCGGGCCTCGGCCTCGGAGGTCTGGTCCCCACGGCCAACGCCCTCGCAGCCGACCTGACGGCGCCGAAATGGCGCGCCGCGATCGCCACGATGATGATGTCGGGCGTTCCGATCGGCGGGTCGGTCGCCGCGGTGGTCGGGATACCCGTGATTCCCAACTGGGGCTGGGAGCCGATGTTCGCCTTCGCGCTGCTGCCCCTTGTCGTGCTGGTGCCGGTCGCGGCCAAGACGCTGCCCGACCGCCCGCTCGGGCATCCGGCACACAACCGAGGGCAGGGTTTCGGCGCGGTGCTCGGCCCACAGTTCCGCACGATCAGCGTGCTGTTCGCCTTGGCCACCGTCGCCACACTGTTGGCGTGGTACGGGTTGGGCACCTGGCTGCCGAAGCTGATGGCCAGCGGAGGCACGCAACTGGGCGGCGCGCTGACGTTCGCGCTCGCCCTTAATCTCGGCGCGGTCGCGGGATCGTTCATCACCGCCTGGGGCGGTGTGCGGTTCGGCACGATGCCCACGAGTATCGCGGCGGCCCTCTTGGCGGGTGTGGCGTTGCTGGGGCTTCTCGCCGGGCCGCCCCTGCCCGCGATGTATGCGATCTTCGTGCTGGCCGGGGTCGGAACTCACGGCACACAGTGCCTGATCATCGCCGCCGTCGCCTCCCACTACCCGGATCAACTACGCGGCACCGCGCTCGGTTGGACGTTGGGCGTCGGTCGGGTCGGCGCCGTCGCCGCGCCGCAGCTCGGGGGTTGGCTGCTGGCCGCCGGGCTGGGTGCGGGTTCGAACTTCATCCTGTTCGGCGCGAGCGCGCTGGTCGCGGCGCTGCTGTTGATCGCCACTCGAAACCACACGAGGAGTTGAGGAGAACCCATGTCCAAGCTCGACGGAACCCATGTCGTCATCGCCGGCGGTGGAATCGGCGGTGCCGCAACCGCGCTCGCGCTCGCGCGGCAAGGCGCGCAGGTCACGCTGTTCGAGCGGGCCCGCGAATTCGGCGAGGTGGGCGCCGGCCTGCAGGTCGGGCCGCACGGTGCGAGGATCCTGGCATCGTGGGGTCTTCTCGACGAGGTGCTGGCCGACGGTGTGTTGCCGCGCAACATCGTGTTCCGCGATGCGGTCACCGCCGAGGAGCTCACGCGGCTCGAGCTCGGCGACGAATTCCGGGCCCGGTATGGCGGCCCGTATTTCGTCACCCATCGAAGCGATCTGCACGCCAGCCTGATTCGCGCGGCGACGGCCGCCGGTGCCGACCTGCACACCGGGATCACAGTGACCGACGTGGTGACCGAGGTCGACCGGGCGTACGTCATGACCGACGACGGTCGCACGCATGAGGCCGATGTCGCGCTGGCGCTCGACGGCATCAAGTCCCGGCTGCGCCGCAAGATCGTCGACGACGAGCCGGTGTCGTCCGGATACGCGGCATACCGGGGCGCGATCCCGTACGAGGATGCCGGACTCGACGAGGACATCGAGGACGTCATCGGATACATCGGACCGGACTGCCACTTCATCCAATACCCACTTCGTCGAGGCACGATGCTCAACCAAGTGGCCGTCTTCAAGTCGCCGGGCTTTTTCAAAGGCGTCGAGAACTGGGGTGGCCCAGTCGAACTCGTCCCCGCCTATGCGCACTGCCACGAGAAGGTGCGCAGCCGACTCGAATACATGTGGACCGACCGGTGGTGGCCGATGTACGACCGCGATCCGATCGAGAACTGGGTAAACGGCCGGATGATGTTGCTCGGCGATGCCGCGCATCCACCGCTGCAGTACCTCGCGTCTGGTGCGGTGATGGCGATCGAGGACGCCAAGTGCATCGCGGACTTCGCCGCCGCCGACTTCGCATCGGGCGGGGGAAATGCGGCTTGGCCACAGATCCTCAAAAGCGTCAACACCGAACGGGTACCGCGCTGCAACAGGATCGTCGAGACGTGCCGGATGTGGGGTGAGCTGTGGCATCTCGACGGGGTCGGCCGCATCGTCCGCAACGAGTTGTTTCGGACCCGCGACGCATCGGATCACAAGTACACCGACTGGTTGTGGGGGTACGCGTCTCCGCAGCGGAGCGGCTGAGCCCGACGGGTCAGTGCACGGCCGAGCGCGGCCTGGCGCAACCGACGGAGACGGGCGCCAGGTTGGGGACTTTCGGTTGCTGCTTGCGCTCCTCGCGCGCGATCCGCCTGAGCAGCGCTCGCTCGTCGCGCTTCGTCAGCGCGCGCCTGCGGTGAACCAGGAGGTCGAGTTGCTGCCAGCTGAGCCCGTCGAGCTCGCCGTCCTCGTCATGGGTGGCCACGACGACGCCCCCCCGCAGCAGGGGAACGGTCTTTGCGGTGAACGTGCTGGTCGCCAGCAGCAGCTCGGTCGCTTTCCGGTTGGGGCGCCGCTGGCAGCGCTGCGTCGAAGGGCTGAACCAGAAGTCGAACTGCCGGTCGGCGCTGGTCAGGGATTGCAGCCCCTGATCCTCTACGAGCTGGTCGATATCCGCGGTGGTGTACGCGCGGGTCTCATAAACGGTGCCGCTGGTGCTGAAGTACAGGACGGTGTTCATGGTGGATTCCCATTCGTCTCTTTCTTCGGTGTGATCGCCGGCCATGTGACCGGTCTGTTATCAAAGTTACCCGAGTGACGAAAGTGACAAACCTCGGTAACAATCAAATCACATCGAAAATGCGCTGAACCACACGTCAGAGGCCGTTTTCGACGTCAAGAGATTGTTCGGCAGCGCGAGATCGCGGTCAGCCGAACTCGAGCAAGGTGTACGCGCCACGGAAGTTACGGGTCGGCTTGAACCGCCAGAAGGCCGGAAACGCCTTCTCGAAGAACCAGCCCCGCCCCGACGGCATCGGCAGATCGTGCACGGCGCGGATCCCCGGGATGGTGTCCGGGAGCGCGGCCAACTGCGCCGCCGACAGGCTGAAGGGCATCGGCGGAACGCGGTACCGGCGCGATGACCGCATCCCCTTCGGGGCGAGCTTCTTCACCAGGACCGGCGGAAGGTCGAAGACCATCTGGCCGCCCGGGAAGCGGGCCGCACACGCGGCGATCAGCCCCATGGCCTCGTCGGGTTGCAGGTACATCAGCAACCCCTCCGCGGTGATGAAGACGCCGTTGCTGTCGTCGACCTTGTCCATCCACGAGTAGTCGAGCGCCGACTGCGCCAGCGTGGTGATCCGCGGCGATGCGGGTAGCAGGTGCTCGCGCAAGTCGATGACCGGTGGTAAATCGACTGTCAGCCAACGAAATTCGGCGTGCGGCAGGAGGGTGTTCAGACGCCAGAAGCTGGTCTGCAGGCCCTCGGCCAGCGCGACGACGGTGGCGCGCGGATGCTCCGAGAGGTAGTGGCTCGCCGCCCGGTCGAACGCCAGCGAGCGCAGGCCCATCTCCTGGCCTTTGCGGCCGAACTTGTCGAAGTCGAAGTCGATCGCGTCGACGAGGCGGATCGCCATCGGATCGTCGATGATCGCGTTCGGATGACGGGCCTGGTGCGCCCTTCCGTTCAGCGTCAGCAGCGCGGTCTCCGAGACCCCGGTGAGGGCGATGTCGTCGGCTTTCTGGTCCTCTGCGTCATCCACCACAACGAACGTACCCGGTGCGCAAAGGCTCCAAGTCAGATGAGGTAGATCACGAACACCGTCACCAGAAGCAGGCCCAGCCAGGCGTCGGTGGACCGTTTGAGCCAGCGCGGTCCGGTCTTGACCTCCATGAAGTTGCGAATGATCAACCGTGCCTTGACGAAGGTGAGTGCCAGGACCAGCGCGGTGATCGAGGTGCTGGCGTACACGGTGTCGGTGAAGTGGGCCGGCGCCAGCCACCATGCGCCGACCGTGATCGCGGTGAGGACCACCCAGGTCCACGCCATGGTGCTGGTGGCGGTGTGGTGGCGTCGAGTCTTCGATGTGCTGGTCACCGTCACCTCATCACGTAGAGCAGTCCGAAGATGATCACCCAGAGCAGGTCGACCATGTGCCAGTAGACGGCGCCCGACTCGACCATCGACGTCCTGCGCCTGCCGGGGTTGTTCAGTTCGCGCACGATGACCCCGAGCACGATCAGGCCGATCAGCACATGCACCAGGTGCACACCGGTCAGCACGTAGTAAAAGGAATAGAACATCTCGGAGTTGGTGTGGCCCGCCGCGATCTTGCTGGCCCATTCGTAGCCCTTGAAACCGATGAACAGCAGACCGCAGAAGCCGCCCGCGTAGACCAACCTGATCGCCCGGCGGTGGGAACCGCCTCGGGCGGCCAGCACGCTTCGGGCGATGAACCACGAACTGGTCAACAGGATCACGGTGTTGAGCACCCCGATGTTGATGTCGAGGTGCTGCTGGGCGGCGAGAAACTCGTCGGGGTTCATGGCTCGGTAGACCATGAAGATGACGAAGTATCCCGCGAAGATGACCAGGTCGCCGAGCACCATCACCCACATGTGAATGTCTCCGGACAGATGGCCGGCTGACGGGGGCGCGGTGGTCGTCGGCGCGTCGCCGGCCGGAGTTGTCAGCTCCCTCGAATCAGACTGTGTCACAGTGCAATCCTCAATCCAGGGCAGGAGCGTCGACCGGCTCGCGGTTGGTGGCCCGCTTGAGCAGGACGATCAGCGCCCCCAGCCAGAGACTGAAGACGACGACCGACCACCAGAACGCTAGTGAACCGTTCCAGGCGAACGGACCCGAGTAGGCCACGAACATCTGGGTGGCGATGACCTCGGTGACGATCTGCCAGATGGTCACGTAGGCAAACCATTTCGGGAAGATGTCGTGCTTGTCGTAGAGGATCGCCAGCGCGAACACCAGGTAGGCCGCAGAGAAACACCCCAGCGAGCCGTTGTAGGACAACATGCCCAGGTCGTAGAGCATGCTGACGAGCTCCGGGTCGCGGTCGACTCGGAAGGTGGCGGTGAGAAAGCACACCGCGACGAGAAGAAACCCCGGTAGTGCCCCGACACCCATGCCGCCGATGTAGCCGTACGCGAACACGGAGCCGACGGACATGCGCAGGATGAAGTACGCCACCAGGCCGTTGGTGACGGCCGCCCCGCCGAGCAGGATCAGCAGTACGCAGAAGCCGACCCGGATTGTCAGACCGTTCTCGGCGAAGAACGCGACCTTGTCGGCGGCGGTGACGTCGGGACGCGGCGGCGGCGTCACCCTGGCCAGTACGCAGATGATGACGCCGAAGACCGCATACCAGGCCGGGAAGAACCAACAGACCAGCCGCACATCGGGTTTCCCGCCGGGAGGTCCATCGGATTCCTGGGTGAACCGGCGCGTGAGCAGCGTGCTCACCGCGCGACACCTTCGTCGTGCGCTTGTCTGAGCACTGCACGACGCAGTACGAAGAACATCACGACGACGAACAACGCGAAGGCCCCGTTGCGAACCCAGAAGGACAGCAGCCCGTCCCAGGCCAGTGGGCCGGTGTGGAACACGGCCGCACCGGCCGCGGGCACCATCGCTACGCCGGTCGCCAATGAGTAATGCCCGACCCAGCGTGGAAAGACGGGGTCGGGCCCGTCGTCGAAGTAGACGGCTACGGCCAGCAGCACGAACTGCGTGACGACCATGCCGACCGGGGCGATGAACACAATCCATGCGAGATCGTTGAGCACCAGTACGACATCGGGGTTGCGGTCGGGGCGGAACGCCGCGACCAGGAAGAAAATGTTCGACAAGGCGAAAATCGTTGCGCCGCTGACGACCGCGGTGAGATAGCAGTAGGCGAAGACGTGGCTCTGCGTCTTCATCCGTTTCATCTGCACGACGATCACCATGAAGAACGGCAGGATCATGATCCCGCACAGGTTGAACGTGACCTGGCTGAAGCGGATCCACGCGGTGTTGTCGGCGTAGAACGTCGCCACCTGGTCGGCGGACAGCAGCGGTGACAGTGGTGGCCAGAAACCGGGAAACGCCAGCAGCGCCAGCATCAGTACGGCCCCGACCGCCGGCCCGGTCCACAGGCTCACCCACTGAGCTCTGATATTGCCCGCCTTCGGCAGGTCCTGCACCTCTTCGAGGATCTGCACCGCACCCTCCACGTGACTCGAGTCAACTTTTTGCAGCTCGGATGAGGCGGGGTACACCACTGCCCGTCGCGAGTTGCCAGCCAAAAGCGTTGTTCTTCAGCCGTTGTTCTTGCAGGACCGTATCGGTTCCCGATCCGGATTGGAACCCTGAAATCTGATTTGAGTCAGCTTACTTCCGGCGGCGCTTGTAGAGTCTTCACAAGCGGAGCCCAAGGGAACGGAACGGATGTCAGTGCTCAAACCGGAGAAGACCGAGCGCGGCAGGAAGGGGCTCCAGACGCGTGAGCGGCTGCTCGGTGCAGCGATCGCCGAGTTCAAGCGCGGGGGTATCGCGGCTGCTGACATCGGTGCCATCGTCTCGGCGGCCGGCGTCGCTCACGGCACCTTTTTCTTCCACTTCCCGACCAAGGAACACGTCCTCCTCGAGTTGGAACGACGCGAACAGGAGCGCATGGCCGCGGAGCTGGCGCGGTACTACCGACGGCCTCACGATGTGCGGGCGACCCTGGCGAAAGCGGTCACCGTGCTCGAGGCGCTCGAACGCAGGTTAGGCGCACGCTTGTTCAAAGACTTTCTGGCCCTGCACTTCTCCACCACTCGAGCCCCGTCCGAGGAATGGACCGTACATCCGGTCATCGTCGCCGTCGTCGAGGAACTGCGCCGCGCACAAGACCGCGGTGAGATTCCCGGCGACGTCGATGTGATGCTGAACGGAATCTCGTTCCTGGTCGGCCTCTACGCATTGCTCATCACGATGCCCGAGGCTCAGAAGATCCGTCGTCCAGTCATCGACGAGTACCTCACCACGTACCTGTACGGGTTGCGGGCGGTGTGAGGGGCACGTCAGCCGGCGAGCACGAACGACAGGAAGAACCCGCCGGCGGTTGCAAACGCGTTGAGCGGGCGGCCGTGTTCGAACGCCTCCGGCATGAGGGTGTCGGCGAGTGACGCCAGGACCGCGCCGCCTGCGAAGGACAACGCGACCGCCAGCAGGGTGTCGTCCAATCCCGACGCGACCGTACGACCCAGCACCACGGCGACGGCCAGCAACAACGCGCACAGCGACCACGTCAGAACGACGGCGCGGGCGCTGGTTCCCGACTCGCGCATCGCGACCGCGCCGACGAGGGACTCCGGCAGGTTCGAGAAGAAGATCGCCACCAGCAGCGACAGCGACACACCGCCCACGAGCGAGACACCGAGCGCGAGGTTCTCCGGCACACCGTCCAACGTCACCGCGGCCAACAACGCGAACCCGACCCCGCCGCGCGCTCCCGAGGTGGCGACTTCCCGGGTGTCGGGCCCGGATTTCCCGCTGATGTATCTGTCCAACGCGGTGTCGACGGCGACGAACGTGGCCGCACCTGCGAGCAGGCCGAGGCCCGAACGCACCGCACCGCCCATGTGGTAGGCCTCTTCGAACAGTTCGAACGCCAATGCCGAGATCAGCGCCCCGCTCGCGAAGGCGAGCAGCACACCCGTCACCCGTTTCGGCGGGCTCCATCTCGCTCCCACCAGCGAGCCGATGACGAGGGAGCTGGATGCGGCCAGGCCGTACCACACTGCGGTCAGCACGGCGGGTTGATGCCCCGACCTGCCGATCCTCAAACCGGGTCGCCCCACCGTGGCGATTGCCGCGGGCACGCGATGGGTATCTGAGCTCAGCGTCGAAGGGGAGACACGTGACATCGCCACCAGAGCTGGGCTGTCCCAAACGGATGGAGTTCGGTCCGTGTGGTGGTGTGCGCCCCGACGGCCAGTGCGAGATGCGCCCGGGTCCGTGCACATTCGCCGACGTGGTGCCGTGGTCAGGGCCGCGACGCGAACCCCGGCCGGTCAGAGCACCCCTGGTGCTCACCGACTTCAGCAACGCCGCATTCGATGCGCGGGACGTCGCGGCAACCGCCGGCCTTCTCGCACCGTCGTGTGACGCCGTTCTGGTCGGTGAGCATCAGAACAAACCGGACTTCCCGCCCACACTGATGGGCAGCTTGCTACTCGACGCCGGCGTGACGCCGTGGATCACGCTGTCGTGCCGCGACCGCAACCGGGTGGTCCTCGAGCAGGAACTGCGGGGGTTGCTCAGTATCGGCGTCGACACCGCGCTGTGCGTGACGGGCGACGGGCGGGGTTACGACGTCCGCCCCGACGTGACGCAGACCTTCGACCTGGACGGGCCACGCCTGGTCGAGCTCGCGGCGTCGATCGGCATGGTCGCGGCGGTACCCGAGACGCCGACGGCGCCCCCGATACCTGGTCGGCCCACCCGTCTCGTGGAAAAGCAGCGCGCCGGAGCCAGTTTGGCGGTGCTCAACCACGTGCCGTTCCCGGCCATGATCGCCGACTTCATGCAGTCCGCCCGCGCCGCGGGCCTGTCCATCCCGGTGATCGCGGCGGTCGCGGTGTTCACCGACAGCGTGTCCGCGGCCGTCCTGCAGGGGCTGCCCGGGCTCGAGCTCGACCCGTCGGTGACCGAATACGTCCTGGGCGCCGCAGACCCGGTGGCGGCGGGAATCGAGGCGGCGGTCGCCGAGGCGGAAGCGTTGTTGTCGATCGACGGCGTCGAAGGCGTGAACGTCTCCGGGCTGGCGTCGGCATCCGGTGCCCGCGTCGGCGCCGAGATCAAGGCCGAGGTGGGACGCCGCATCCAGGAGGTGGCAGCGTGAGTGAGGCGATGGAGGCCGAGTTCGACACGGTCGCCGAGTGGACGGCGCAGGTGGCCGCGGATCTGGGACCGGATTACCACATCCCCGCGGCGTGCCGGGGAAGCGGAAGCCCGGCCGCACTGGATTGGCTGATCGAGCGGATGGGGCTGGCGGCGGGCGACACGCTGCTGGACTGCGGCGCGGGTGTCGGCGGCCCGGCCGCGTACGCGGCGCAGGCGCGCTCGGTGCGACCGGTGCTCGTCGAGCCCGAAACCGGGGCATGCCGGGCGGCGAGCAGGTTGTTTGACCACCCGGTGCTCTGTGGGCTCGGCTCTGCGCTGCCGATCGCCGACTCGCGATTCGACGCGGCGTGGTCGCTGGGCGTCCTGTGCACCACACCGGATCAGCTCACGCTTCTCAACGAGTTACGCCGCACGGTGCGACCCGGCGGGAGCGTCGGGCTGCTGGCGTTCGTGGCGCATCGCGCAATCCCTGGCGATCGACTTCCGGACAATCACTTCCCCACACCGGAGCGTCTCGACGAGCTCATCGGCCAAGCGTCCTTCGTCGTGGAGGAACGGCTGTGCACCGCCGATCTGCCCGACATTCCAGCGGTGTGGACCGAACGCGCCGAGAAGGTGGAGACCACGCTGTCCGAAAGGCACGGCCGCAAGCGGGCGTGGCAGCTGGCCGAAGAGCAGAGCGGCGACATCGGGCGGCTACTCGAAAACGGAACGCTGACCGGCGAACTCCTGATCCTGCGTCACGCGCGGTGACGGGCGGGTTTCGGTCCGTGGCTGTCCGGAAACCCTGACCCCATGGGCCGCACCGTACGTGGTCTCGCCGCCGCGGCCGCCTCGACGTTGGGCGCCGTGGCCGTGCGTGATCTGTTTCAGCGCAGGCACGCACTCCTGCGAAACTTTCCCGTCGTCGGGCATGCGAGGTACTTACTCGAAGCCATCGGCCCGGAGTTGCGGCAGTACATCGTCGCGGCCAACGACGAGGAACGGCCCTTCACCCGGGACCAGCGACGGTGGGTGTACGCGTCGGCCAAGAAACAGAACAACTACTTCGGCTTCGGCACCGACAACGACCTGGAGTACACGTCCGGCTATCCGGTGATCAAACATCGCACGTTCGCCAAGACCGTCCCACCGTCGTCACCGGGCACCAGCCGCGAGATACAGGTGCCGTGCGCCAAGGTGATCGGGGCGGCCCGCGGCCGACCCGGCGCGTTCCGGCCGAACTCGGTCGTCAACATCTCCGCGATGAGCTTCGGATCACTGTCGGCCAATGCCGTCGAGGCGCTCAACAAGGGGGCCGCACTGGCCGACTGTCTCCACAACACCGGCGAGGGCGGGATCTCGCGCTACCACCGCCACGGCGGGGAACTGATCTTCCAGATCGGCACCGCCTACTTCGGGTGCCGGGACGCCGACGGTCGCTTCGATCTGGCCAAGCTCAAAGACGTGGTGGCGCGTGCGCCGGTACGGGCACTGGAGATCAAGCTCAGCCAAGGGGCCAAGCCGACTCTGGGAGGGTTGCTGCCCGCACCGAAGGTCTCCGCCGAGATCGCCGCCGCTCGTGGAATCCCCGAGGGTCGCGACTGCGTGAGCCCATCGCGGCACGCAGAATTCTCCGACGTCGACAGCCTTCTGGACTGGGTGGAGCTGCTCGCGGCCGAGACGGGCCTGCCGGTGGGAATCAAGTCGGCCGTCGGTGACCTCGAATTCTGGTGCGATCTGGCCGATCTCATGCGAGACACCGGCCGCGGCGTCGACTTCATATCCATCGATGGCGGCGAGGGTGGCACCGGCGCGGCACCGCTGATCTTCACCGACACCGTGTCGCTGCCCTTCCAACTCGGCTTCGCGCGGACGTACCGGATCTTCGCCGAGCGGGGCCTGCACGAGGATGTCGTCTTCATCGGCGCGGGCAAGCTCGGCCTGCCGGACAACGCCGTCGTCGGCTTCGCGCTCGGCTGTGATCTGGTCTACGTCGCGCGCGAGGCGATGCTCGCGATCGGGTGCATCCAGGCGCTGAAATGCCACACCGACACATGTCCGACCGGAGTCGCCACCCAGAACGCATGGTTGGCCCGTGGCCTGGTGCCCGACGTCAAGGCCGAGCGGGTCGCAAACTACGTAAGGACGCTGCGCCGCGACCTGGTCAAGGTGGCCGAGGCGTGCGGCGTCGAACATCCCGGATTGATCAGCACCGAAGACGTCGACATCCTCGACACCCGCACCGATTCCACGCCGCTGCACGAGGTGTACGGCTACACACCGGACATGGGTATGCCGTCGGAAGCCGACCGCAAAGAGATCGTCCGGTTGATGACGCACATCGAGCCCGAAGGACATTCCGCGCCACCCTCGTCGTCCGCCGTCGGATGACCTCGCGCGTTACGACCGGGAGTGGAAAGCTGAAGTAGCGCCCCCCACGACGGTCCGCGGCCGCACCACACGTTTGTGCAACGACCGCGTGGGGGATGTACACACAAGGCTTGAGCAATCTCGAGCATCGAAGCCGGAGGCCGCATGCAACCGATATCGCCCACGGACCTGATCTTTCTGCTCGGCGAATCCCGGGAACACCCAATGCATGTCGGCGGTCTGACGCTGTACGTGCCACCGGACGGGGCCGGCCCCGACTTCCTGCGCGAGCTTTACGACACCCTGGTGGAGCAGACCGACGTGCAGCCGACCTTCCGCAAACATCCGGCGTTCTTCGGCGGGCTCACCAACCTGGTGTGGTCCGCCGACAAGGACATCGATCTCGAATACCATCTGCGCCGCTCGGCGCTCCCGGCGCCGGGCCGGGTGCGTGAGCTACTCGAGCTGGTCTCGAGATTTCACGGCACGCTGCTCGACCGCCACCGCCCGTTGTGGGAGGCGCACCTGATCGAGGGGCTGGCCGACGGACGCTTCGCGGTTTACACGAAATTCCACCACTCGCTGATCGACGGCGTATCGGCGATGAAGCTGGTGCAGCGGACGCTTTCCACCGATCCGGGTGACACGTCGATGCAGGCACCGTGGAGCTTGCCGCCACGGCGCAGGTCGGGCTCGAAATCCGGTCCGTCACTGCTGCAGACGGTGAGCGAGGCCGCGAGCTCGGTCGCCGGTCTCGCACCGACCACGTTGTCGTTGGCGCGTGCCGCCCTCATCGAGCAGGAACTCACCCTTCCGTTCCGCGCGCCGAAGACCATGCTCAACGTGCGCATCGGCGGGGCGCGGCGGGTCGCGGCCCAGTCGTGGGCGTTGGAGCGCATCCAGAAGGTCAAAGGCGCTGCGGGCGTGACCGTCAACGACGTCGTGCTGGCCATGTGCGCGGGGGCGTTGCGGGAGTACCTCGCCGACGAGAACGCGCTGCCGGACACCCCGCTGGTCGCGATGGTCCCGGTGAATCTGCGCACCGAGAAGGACGCCGATGGCGGCGGGAATTTGGTGGGCGCGGTCCTGTGCAATCTCGCCACTGATCTCGAGGATCCCGTGCAGCGACTCGAAGCGATCGCCACGTCGATGCGCGACAACAAGAAGGTCTTCTCGGAGCTGCCGCGGGTTCAGCAGTTGGCGGTGTCGGCGTTGTTGGTGGGCGGGCTGGCGCTCGGATTGCTGCCGGGCTTCGTCTCCACCTCGCCACCGCCGTTCAACATCGTGATCTCCAACGTGCCCGGCGCCAGGCAGCCGATGTACTGGAACGGCGCCCGACTCGACGGCAACTACCCGTTCTCGATTCCGCTCGACGGGCAGGCGCTCAACATCACGTTGGCCAACAACGCCGACAACCTCGACTTCGGGTTGGTCGGCGACCGGCGGAGCGTGCCGTCGCTTCAGCGGCTGCTCGGCCACCTCGAGACGTCGCTGAAGGATCTGGAGCGCGCGGTCGGCGTCTAACGGACGCGCCCACCCGTCGGGTATCCCGTCGCGCTTTCGGTATAGCGTTCCCGCTATGAGTCGAGTGTCGATCATCACCGGTGGCGCCGGGGGCATGGGTCAGGCGACGGCCCGCATCCTGGGGCAAGACCACGCCCTTGTCCTGTGCGACGTCAGGAAGGACCGGCTCGACACCGCGGCCGCGGAGTTGGCCGACGCGGGCATCACCGTCACTGCCGTGCACTGTGATGTCACCGAGCGGGCGGCGGTCGATCGGCTCTTTGAGACGGCGACCGGCGTGGGAACGATCGCCTCGGTGGTCCACACCGCGGGCGTGAGCCCCAGCATGGGTGACGCCGAATATGTGATGCGCACCAACGCGATTGGCACGGTCAACGTCAACGAGGTGTTCTTCGAGGCGGCCTCCGAGGGCGCCGCGATCGTGAACGTCGCATCCATGGCCGCGCACATGCTGCCCGAGGAGATGATCCCCAAAGACAAGTTCCCGCAGGCGATGGCCGATCAGGCCGCGTTCATGGCCGACATGCTGGCCGCATGCGACATCGCCGGGCCGGAAGGGCGTTCGGGCATCGCCTACGCGATCAGCAAGAGTTTCGTCCGCTGGTACAGCTCGTCACAGGCCGAACGGTTCAACGGCAAGGGCCTGCGCATCGTCTCGGTCTCCCCGGGATCCGTCGACACCGAGATGGGCAGGCTGGAGGAGCAGGCAGGCGCAGGCGCGATGGTCACCGACGCCGCCGTCCCGCGGTGGGGCACACCGCAGGAGATGGCCGAGCTGTTCGCGTTCTGCGTCAGTCCCAAGGCGGGCTACCTCACCGGCACCGACATCCTCAACGACGGTGGAGTGGTCGCCTCCATGACGGAACGGGCGCGCAAGGCCGCCGAAAGCGCCTGAAGCGCAACGCTAAACGTGTGACGGCAGCGGGCCGGCCAGTTTGGCCGGGCGGCACCACAGGGCGGCCGTCGCGCAGAACACCATCGCCACCGCGAAGGCCGCCTGCACGTTGAACACGTCGGCCGCGCCGCCGAGCACGGCCGCGGCGATGGGACGCGAACCGAGGAAGCCGACCAGCCAGAGCGCCATGATGCGCCCCCGCAACGGTTCGGGTGCCCGCTCCTGCACGACGGTGCTCAGCCCGGTCATCGCCCAACCGAAACCCAGTCCGGCAAGGACGAACCCCGCGATGGCCACCGCGGTCACCGGCGCGGCTGCGAGCACCGCACACCCCAACCCGAGCCCTGCCAGCCCGATCGCCGACACGTTCTGCGACGCGATTCGGCCGCGCAGCAACGCCAAGGTCGCCATGCCGACCGCCGCGCCGACGCCGAACACCGCGGACAGCGTTCCGACCAGGCTGGCGCCGCCGCCCAGTTCGTCGGCCAACGAAGGGGTCAGCGTGATCGACGAGTCGGACGCCAGCCCGACGGTGGTCACCGCGAGCAGCGCCAGAAACAGCGGGCGATCCCGCCACACGTATCGCAGCGCCACGCGCACGCGGTAATCGGTGTCGGCGAGCCGCATCGGCGGTGCGGGGAACCGCACGGCGAGCAGGAAGAACGCGAACACGAGATGCAGAACCGCGCTGACCGCGAACGCGGCACCGGCCCCTAGATGCGCGGCGATGTACGCGCCCGCCGCGGGGCCGACGATGCGCCCGATGGTCATGGGGAAGCTGTTGAGCGCCATGGCCGTCGACAGTTCACCGTCGCGGATGAGGTTCGGCACGATCGACTGCATCGCGGGCCCGCCCACCACGAAGCCGAACCCGACCAGGAGCGTGCCCAGGAGCACGGGAACGGCATCGGAGATGTCGTGTCCTGCGGGGTCGGCGAACAACCACACCGCCGTGAATCCGGAACCGGCCACACACAACACCCGGCCGAGCAGGATCTGCCGCGCGGGGTTGCCGGTGTCGGCCCACTTGCCGCTCATGGGGCTGAGGATCAGCTGGGGCGCGAACTGGACGACGCCGACCAACCCCACCATGAGGGCCGATCGCGTCGCGTCGAACATCACGATCGCGGCGACGATGCCGTGCGTCCAGACCGCCACGACCGAGAAGATCTTTCCCCAGAACAACGCGCCGAACACCGGATCGAACATCAACCCGAGCGCACCGCGTTCCTGCGGTGGGGCCGTGGCTTCGGCGGTCATCGGGCCGACGCCCCTTCGAACCGTTCGGCCAACCGGTCGAGAAGATCGACCAGGGTGTCGACGCTGGCGTCGGGCCAGTCCTCGATCATCTCGGCGACCAGTTCGCGCCTGCGGTCGGTCACCGTCTGCGAGGCCTCGTGCCCGGCTTCGGTCAGCACGAGCATGCAGCGGCGCTGATCGTCGGCGGCGAACGTCTTGGCGACCAGGCCTGCGGCGACGACGGCGGCCACCGACCGGCTCGCGGTGGAGTGGTCGACGGCAAGGAAATCGGCGATGTCGCGGATGGAGGCGCCGCCGGAAAGCTGCTGGCACTGATCGACCGCGCGCAGCACCCGCAGGGTCGACGCGGTGGTCACGGGGCCTGCGCCGTCGAGAAGACGGTCCCGCCAACCCGGCCGCTGCCGCGCGACCGCGATGCGGGTCAGCAGGTCGTCGAGTTGGTCGTATCGTGACGGCGCCACTAAGTATGCATAGCACATACATGTATTCGTGACGAAATCGAGGCCGCCGCACCCGACCGCCCGATGGAAGGATGAGCGCGTGACCGTCGGGACACTTCACGACCTCCATCGGCGAGGCTTCGCCAGCGACAACAACGCCGGCGTGCATCCGGAGGTGCTCGCCGCGCTGGCCGCCGCCAACGGCGGCCACCAACCCGCATATGGGCAGGACGCGTATACCGCGCGGTTGCAGGAGGTGATCGGCGAGCACTTCGGCGCGGGCGCCGAGATTTATCCGGTCTTCAACGGCACCGGCGCGAATGTGGTTGCGCTGACCAGTGTTCTGCCGCGCTGGGGCGCCGTCGTCACCGCGTCGACCGCTCACATCCACACCGACGAAGCCGGCGCACCCGAGCGCATGACCGGGATCAAGCTGCTGACGGTGCCCACACCCGACGGCAAGCTGACCCCCGAACTCGTCGCCCGCGAGGCCTGGGGTTGGGGTGACGAGCATCGGGCCCAGCCGCTTGCGGTGAGCATCACCCAGACGACCGAGATGGGGACCGCGTACACGCCGGACGAGGTTCGGGCGGTGGTGGACTTCGCGCACGCCAACGGGATGGCGGTGCACATGGACGGGGCGCGGCTGTGGAATGCGGCAGCGGCGCTCGGTGTGCCGTTTCGGGCGTTCACCACGGACGCGGGGGTCGACGTCCTCAGCTTGGGCGGCACCAAGAACGGCCTGCTCGGCGCCGAGGCGGTGGTCGTGCTCGATACGGCCCGTGCGAGCGGGCTGAAGTATCTGCGGAAGCTGACGATGCAGCTGGCCAGCAAAATGCGCTTCACTTCGGTGCAGCTGCTGACGCTTTTCGAGAACGACCTCGGCCTGCGCAGCGCCGCGCACGCGAACGCCATGACGGCGCGGCTGCGCTCTGCTCTCGAGGCCCACATCGCCGAGGCACCGCTGACCGGGCTCGTATTCACCCAGGAGAGCCCGGCGAACGCGATCTTCGCGTCGCTGTCGACCGATGCGGCCGACCGTATCCGCCAGCGGGTGCGGTTTTACGACTGGGACCGCTCACGCGGCGAGGTGCGCTGGATGACGGCGTGGGACACCACCGAGGCCGACGTCGACGAGTTCGTGGCGGCGATCCTCGCCGAGCTGTGATTTGGGTGCAGTTTGTCGCGCTGAGCGCAACGAACCGCACCGAAATCGCACTGGCATGATGCCGGGGGTGACTTACCGCGCGCCGACCCTCGCCGACATCATCACCACGCTCGAAGTGGACCGACGGGGCGACCGGCACTTCGTCGCGACGCAACTCGACAACCCGGCACACCACATCGTGGGCGGACACATCGCCGGCCAGGCCCTGATGGCGGCCAGCAGGACGGCTCCCGGCCGCACGCCGCACAGCGCGCACGTCTACTACGTGCGCGCAGGCGATGCCCGCTATCCGGTCGACCTGCACGTTGACGTGGCACGCGACGGCGGAACGCTGTCGACGCGTCAGGTGACCGCGGTCCAGGACGACCAGATTCTGCTCGAGGCGCTGGTGTCGCTGAGCGCGCCCGTCGATTCACTCGACTATCACCAGCCGATTCCCGATGTGCCGGAACCGGATTCGCTTGTGCCGGTTCAGCAGCAACTGGCGGCCTTCGCCGACGAGCACAACGGCTTCTGGGTGCGTCCGCAGCCGTTCGACCTGCGCTACGTCGACCCGCCACCACGCTTGGCGCTCGAGCTCGGCGAACCGTCGCCGCGGACGCGGATGTGGTGGCGGCCCGGCGAGCCGGTGGCCGACGACGAGGTGCTGCACAGCTGCCTGCTGGCCTACCTGTCGGGCACGACGATGGTCGAGACGGCGCTCGCCATGCGCGGCGCCACCCCGATCGGGACGTTCAACGCGCTGATCGACCACGCGCTGTGGTTCCACCGGCCGGTCGACATGTCGGATTGGGTGCTGTCCGACCAGTTCTCGCCCAGCGGCGTCGCCGGTCGCGGGCTGACCACATCGACGATGTACAACCGGGCGGGCCAGCTGGTCTGCCTGGCGACTCAGGAACTGTATTTCGGCCGGGCCGCCGCCTGAACCTCACCGCCCGGTCGCACCGTCGATTTGTTCGCGCAGGATGTCCATATGGCCCGCGTGCCGACCGGTCTCTTCGATCATGTGGACCAGCGCCCACCGCATCGAGGGCCCCGAGCCGCCCTTAGTCGGCCGTGGCGCGCGCGACGCCAGGTCCTCACACGCTGCGATGACCGCGTTGGCCCGCGTGATCGCATCCCGGTAGGCGTCGACCAGACCTTCGATGGTTTCGGCAGGCCCCGCCTGAAGGGTCGCCGGCCAGTCGTCGACGTGTTCGCCGAGAAACGTGTAGCGCTCCACGTGCGCAAGGTGTTTGAGCAACCCGAGCACGTTCGTGCCCGACGGCACACCCGCGATGCGCACCGCGGGTTCGGGTGCGCCTTGCACCTTGTCGACGACGCAGGTCCGCAGGTAGTCGAGAAACCCGACCAGTACCTCCTTCTCCGTCGAACCGGTGGACGGTGGCCGGTGGTCTCGGCGTCGTTGCGGCACCGTCGAACTATCCCATCCCGTCCAGCGGCGGACTAGACCTCGTGGGGTCCCATGGAGCCGAGCGTGAATACGCGTACCTGACCTTCCACCCGAGCATGGCATTGCGACAGAAGGGGTTCGGACAACTCCTCGTGCAGGATCACCTCGATGGGACCGGCCTCACCGTCGAGCAAAACCTGAATGAGGTGCTCACCGCGTTCGACGTGCAACGGGTGCAGCGCGTCGATACGGTCGTCGCCGTAGCGCTCGCGGGCGAAGTACTGGGCCGCCTGCACGGCGTGCGGAAGCGATGTGCGTCCGCGCAGGAACCGGCTGTCCAACCGGCCCTCGAGGTACAGGCGCACCAGCCCAGCGGCGTCGGCGGAGTCCACCCTGCCGTAGCACAGCCCTTCCGGCAGGATGAGCATGGTCGCGGCGAACCGGTCACCGCCGAGATGAGAACACTCCCAGGTGAATTCCGGGTACTCCGCAGCGATCGCGCGGCATGCGCTGCGGCCGCGCACCGCACAGCATTGGTCGTGCTTGCCGTGCGAGCAGATCGCGACCAGCGGATCGGTCGTCACGCTCCCGTCGCTGCCGTCCAGCGCGAGCTCGAGAAGGTCACGAGGGTCGTCGACCTCTCCGTGGTGCAGTGCCTCCTCGCCGACGCCGCAGTGCGCCACAAACCAACGCCACCGCGGTGTGTCGGGTCGACGGCCGTGCTTGCGGATCGCGGCGATGCGCATACCCGCCTTCTCGGCCCGACGCACGATCGCGCGGCCGAGTTGCGGGTCAATGCAGGCCGGTGACTGCAGGAACGCCGATGGGCCCCAGGCGCCGCTCAACTCGAGCAGCAGCCACGACGAGCCCGCCGATGCAGTGCCGTACATCGGGTCGTCGCGGGCCAGCGATTGATCGCTGCACGGGATCCTCTTGGCGACCGTCATCCGGCGTCTGC
The DNA here is from genome assembly GCF_001499925.1 of Mycobacterium lehmannii. Lineage (NCBI taxonomy): Bacteria > Bacillati > Actinomycetota > Actinomycetes > Mycobacteriales > Mycobacteriaceae > Mycobacterium > Mycobacterium lehmannii. The sequence goes on along the minus strand of NZ_LQIR01000017.1, from coordinate 22,650 downwards.
CGGCGAGTTCCGTTGCACGGGAACGGCGCTGCTCATGGGAACGAGGACACCCTCCCGCAGCAACCGCCGGATCAGGACCGCCGCGTCGGCGGCGTCCAGGCCGGGCGTACTCGCCGCGTCGACGACGGTTCCCTCGTGCAGGGCACGAACGGCGGCGCCACAGATCTGCGGGAACGTGATGGTCCGGTCCGGCAGGCGCAGCACGATCCGGTCGCCGGACTGGCCGACGGTTGCGCTCAGCCCATGTCGCCACCGGACGGCCGTCTGCGCGGCTCGCTCGGATGCCGCAAGGGCGGCCAGCGGCCGCACGGCCACGGGACGGGTCCGGTCGGCGTGACGCCTTGCCAAGTGCGCGGCAGCGCCCGCGCTTAGGGTCGCCGCATCGTCTCGCAGCGACCCGACCATTTCCGCCATGACCTTCGACACCGTCGCCATCGTCTCATCCGCATCGGCGGCACCCATGGGCAGAGACCCACGGAAGGCCGCGTCGGCGGCCAACTGGTCGACGACGGCGCGCGCCACGTCGGCCGCCGTCACCGGGGAGATCCCGATGGTGAGGTGGATCGACGTCATCTGCAACGCCTGCGCCGAATGCACCCACCCGCGCGGCAGATAGAGGGCGTCGCCCTCCTCGAGCACCGTGTCGATGACCGGCGCGTCTCGCGCCACCCGTTTATCGATCGCCGCGCGATGCCCCGTCCACGGCTGCGACGGCAGCGGGTGCTCGTACACCGGCTCGTGCACAATCCAGCGCTTCTGCCCCGACACCTGCAGAACGAAGACGTCGTGTACGTCGTAGTGCGGATCAAAGCCCCGGTTCACCGGCGGGGTGATGTAGGCGTTGGCCTGCACCGGATGGCCGAACTCGTCGACCGTCTGCCGGACGAAGTCGATGAGCGGAGGCCACAGCCGGTGCAGGCCCTGCAGCACTATCGTTGCGCCCGAGGCGAACTGGCTCAGCAGCTTGGCCGAGTCGATCTGGTCGGCAATCTCCGCGCCGAAGCCGGCAGGCCCCAGATAGCAGTCCTTGGGCAGGACGTCGCCCTCTTTGGCCAGCCGGATGAACGGCGCGCGAACCCCGCGCTCGGCGATCAGTTCGTCGACCGTCTCGGGCGAGAGCAGATCGCTGAAGTCGCGGGGCAACGCGTCGGCCCGGGTGAGCAACGGTTGACGGCCCCAGTACTCGTCGGCGAACCGTCCGGCGTCAACCGCAGCGCAGCGCCGAAGCATCATCGGTCAGGGGTCACGCGGTTCCGTCGGCGCCGCCGTCGTGTCCTTCGGGATTGGAGCCGCCGTCGGCGACACCCTCGCCACCGGCTGTGCCGTCGGCGCCGCCGTCGTGTCCTTCGGGGTTGGAGCCGCCGTCGGCGACACCCTCGCCACCCGCTGTGCCGTCGGCGCCGCCGTCGTGTCCTTCAGGGTTGGAACCGCCGTCAGCGGTCCCCTCGCCGCCTGCGCCCGAGGTGGTCATGTCGTCATCGTCGAGTGCCATGTCGATCCCTTCCGTATGGGCTGTGGTCTGGAGGGAGTTGCCCCGGACGGTGCCGACGAAACCCCGCGAAACTATGGTCGAGCGGTGACGATCACCTACGACGAGTCGCTGCGCGAGCGGATCGAAGCGAACCTGTCGGGACACGACCGTCGCGCCGTGAGCGATCCGACGAAACGCCACGCCGCGGTCGCCGTCGTGCTCGTCGACTCCGAGGTCGGCGAGGACAGGGTGGACCCTGTCGACGTCGAAGGCTGGAACGACGGGCGAGGCATGCCCGACGCTCGGCTCGACGGCCGGATCGTCGACGTCTCCGGTGGCGCCGCTTTCTTCCTGTGCCGCAGGGCATCCAGGTTGACGTCGCACGCCGCGCAGTGGGCGTTGCCGGGCGGCCGGCTGGACCCGGGCGAGACCGTGGTCGACGCGGCGTTGCGTGAGCTCGACGAGGAGGTCGGTGTCAGGCTGCCGGATTCGACGGTGTTGGGTCTGCTCGACGACTACCCGACGCGGTCGGGATACGTCATCACCCCGGTGGTGATCTGGGGCGGGGGACGGCTCGACCCGCGGCCTGCGCCAGAGGAGGTCGTCGCGGTGTACCGGGTGGGCCTGCATCAGCTGCAGCGCCCCGACTCCCCGCGGTTCATCGAGATTCCGGAGAGCCCACGACCCGTCGTGCAGGTCCCGCTGGGCAACGACCTGATCCACGCGCCGACCGGCGCCGTGCTCCTGCAGTTGCGTTGGCTGTGCCTGGAGGGCCGTCACGATCCGGTCGACGAACTCGAGCAACCGGTCTTCGCATGGAAGTAGGACGAGCACAATGCGGATGGAGCCACATGGATGGGCAAGCCGGGCCGAAGGCGGGTACCCGGCCGGCAACCGCACGAGAGGAACGGGGTAGACCGTGAAGTTGGCGTTGAGTGACGAGGACGCGGCATTCCGCGAGGAGCTGCGACGGTTCTACACCTCCGAGATTCCCGAGGACATCCGCGAGCGGGGCAAAACCGGGCACTCGAAGTTCCCCGAGGACATGGTCACCAGCCAGCGGATCCTGCACGCCAACGGCCTGGCCGTACCGAACTGGCCGGTCGAGTGGGGCGGCAAGGACTGGACGCCGCTGCAGCGACAGATCTGGCTCGACGAGATGCAGCTGGCCGGCGTCCCCGAACCGCTGGCGTTCAACACCAAGATGGTGGGCCCGGTGATCGCCCAGTTCGGCTCGCAGGCCATGAAGGAACGGTTCCTGCCGCCTACGGCCAACATCGACATCTGGTGGTGTCAGGGCTTCTCCGAACCGGAGGCCGGCTCCGACCTCGCGTCGCTGCGGACCACGGCCGTGCGCGACGGGGACACCTACGTCGTCAACGGCCAGAAGACGTGGACGACGCTCGGTCAGTACGCCGACTGGATCTTCCTGCTGGCGCGCACCAACCCGGATGCGCCCAAGCGGCAGGCCGGCATCTCGTTCCTGTTGGCCGAGATGTCGACGCCGGGCATCACGCTGCGCCCGATCGAGCTGATCGACGGCAGCTACGAGGTCAACGAGGTCTTCTTCGAGGACGTGCGAATCCCGGCCGATCAGCTCGTCGGCGAGGAGAACCAGGGCTGGACCTACGCCAAGTTCCTGCTCGGCAACGAGCGCACCGGCATCGCCCGCATCGGGCTGACCAAACTGTGGATGGCACAGGTGAAGGAACACGCCGCCAAGCTCGAGGTCAACGGCACACCGCTGCTCGAGGACCCGCTGTTCGCGGCGCGGGTGGCCGAGATCGAAACCGGGCTGCTCGCGCTGGAGCTCACGCAGATGCGGGTCAGCGGATCCGAGGCCGACGGTAAGCCCAACCCCGCGTCGTCGATCCTCAAGCTGCGCGGCAGCCAGCTGCAGCAGGCCGCCACCGAGCTGTTCGTCGAGGTGGCCGGGCCGGAGGCACTGCCGTTCGACGCCGGTGATATCGACGTGCCGACCTGGGCGCAGGACGCCGCGCCCCGCTACTTGAACTATCGGAAGACGTCGATCTACGGCGGTACCAACGAGGTTCAACGCAACATCATCGCTTCGACCATCCTGGGATTGTGAGCCTGCCGTGGATTTCGACCTGACCGAGGAACAGCAACTACTGCGCGACGTCACCCGCGACGTGCTGGCGGGCCGCGAAAGCGTCCGGCCCGAAGGCGAACCCGGCTGGAGCCGTCAGGTGTGGGGCCAACTGGCCGAGGTGGGCATCCTCGGGCTCGGTTTCGACCCGACGGAGGCCGGCCAGATCGAGGTGATGGTGGTGCTGACCGAGATCGGCAGGCGGCTCGCGCCCGAACCGGTCGCGCAGGCCGCGATGGTCCCCGGCGCCCTGATCGCCGAGGTGGGCAGCGACCAGCAGAAGGGGATTCTCGAAGCCGTGGCGACCGGCGAGACGTTGCTGGCCTTCGCGCATGCGGAGCCCGGCGCGCGGCTGCCGTCGGCCGAACCCGCCACGCGCGCCGAACAGAGCGGCGATACCTGGACGCTCACCGGGCGCAAGAATCCGGTGCTGGCCGGCGACACCGCCGACACGATCGTCGTGACCGCGGCGCTGCCCGGCGGCGGCGTGGGGCTGTTCGTCGTCGATGGCGCGTCGGTGAATCGGACGCCGTATCGGACGTTCGACGGCCGCGGTGGTGCACAGCTCGAGTTCGACTCCACACCCGCCGAACCTCTTGGCGGGGGCGGGGATGCGATCGAACACGTCGCGCGAACGGTCATCCGCTATCAGTCGGCACTGTGCTCGGAGGCGGTCGGAGCGATGGAGGAGGCGCTGCGGCTCACCACCGAGTACCTCACCAGCCGAAAGCAATTCGGCGTTCCGCTGAGCAAGTTCCAGACGCTGACGCAACGTGCGGCCGACATGTACGTCTCGCTCGAACTCGCGCGCAGCATGAACTACTACGCCGCGATGACGATCGCCGACGGCAGGTTCGACCCGGTGATCGCCGCACGGGCCAAGTTCCAGATCGGGCGCTCGGGCCGGCATATCGCGCAGGAGGCGATCCAGCTGCACGGCGGTATCGGGATGACCGCGGAGTATCCCGTCGGCCACTACGCGGCGCGGCTCACGGCCATCGACAACACGTTCGGTACCACCGACGACCAGCTCCGCACGCTGATCGAGCACGTCGGCGACTACGGAACGGTCTCGCTGTAACACCTGCGATTTCGGTGCGCTACCAGTCGCCAATCGATCGGTAGCGCACCGAAACCACTGAAAGGCGCCATGTTCATCGTCATCCTGGGCACGGTGCTCGCGCTGATGCACGCCTATTTGTGGAAGCGCCTGATCAAGGACACCACCCGGCCGGGCAGGGTCCGCTGGATACTGAGCGTCGGCTTCGCCGGGTTGGCGGGGCTGCTTCTCGCGGCGCTGTTCCTGCCCCGGCTGACCGGTCCGGTCGACGCGGGGTGGTACGCCTGGCCTGGCTATGTGTGGTTCGGGCTGGCCGCATACCTGCTGCTGATGTTGCTGGTGCTCGAACCCGTACGGCTGGTGCTGCGAGGGTGGGTCCGCGAGGCGCCGGCGGCGACACCCGAGGATCCGAACGGGTTGAGCCGCCGGTTGTTCCTGGCCCGCGCGAGCGCCTTGGCCGCGGGTGCCGCGTCGGTGGGCCTGGTCGGCGTCGGCACGGCCACCGCGGTGGGGCCGCCCGACGTGCTGCGGGTGCCGGTGCGGCTGCGCAACCTGGACCCGGCGTTTCGCGGGTTTCGCGTTGCGGTGGTGTCCGACATCCACCTCGGACCCCTGGCAGGCAGGGCACACACCGCGCGGATCGTCGAGATGATCAACGAGACCGCCCCCGACCTCGTCGCGATCGTCGGTGACGTCGTCGACGGCTCCGTCGCCGAACTCGGCCCGGCCGCAGCGCCATTGGGCGATCTGACCGCCCGCGAGGGTTCTTTCTTCGTCACCGGGAACCACGAGTACTTCGTCGGCGACACACTGGAATGGCTACGCGAGATGGAGCGGTTGGGCATTCAACCGCTGCGCAACGAAAACACCCCGATCCGCCGTGGCGGTGCGGTCCTCAACCTGGCGGGGGTCAACGACCTTGCCGGTGAGAGAGTTTCGGACGGACCGGATTTCGACCGCGCCCTCGCGGGGGTTTCGTCCGCCGGGCCGACGGTGCTGCTTGCGCACCAGCCGGTGCTCGTCGAGGAGGCCGCCGCGCGCGGGGTCGACCTGCAGCTGTCCGGGCACACCCACGGCGGGCAGATGTGGCCGTTCCACTACGTCGTGCGCGCCGTGCAACCCGCGCTCGCGGGCCTGTCGACCGTCGAGGACACCCAGTTGTACGTGACCCGCGGCGCCGGCTACTGGGGTCCGCCGGTGCGTATCGGAGCCCCGCCGGACATCACAGTGCTGACGTTGGAGCAGTAACCCCTCTGGTACAGCCGTACCAGGAGTCAGCGCAGCCGGTACCTAGACTGCTCCCATGACGTCCCGTCCCGTACCGCACGACGGGTTGCTGCGGATCGAGGACTGCCTGGACGCCGACGGCCAGATCGCGGTGCCCGCCGGGGTGAACCTGATCTCGCTGATCGACCGCAACATCGCCAATGTCGGCGACGCGCCTGCTTACCGCTACCTCGACCACACCGGAGACGGGCGGGTCGTCGAGCTCACCTGGAAACAACTCGGCGTCCGCCTGCGAGCGGTCGCCGCGAGCCTGCAACGCGTGACCCGGAGGGGTGACCGCGTCGCGATACTTGCGCCGCAGGGACTCGACTACGTCGTCGCCTTCTTCGGTGCGATCAAAGCGGGCGCGATCGCGGTCCCGCTGTTCGCGCCCGAGCTACAGGGCCACGCACAACGACTGGAGACCGCACTGCGCGACTGCGAACCGTCGGTCGTGGTGACTACAGCGGTCGCGGCCGCGAACGTGCGCAGCTTCCTGTCCGGCCTCGACGGCGTCCCGACTCCGCGCGTCGTCGTTCTCGACGAAATCAGCGCGACAGGCGAATTCGAGCCGGTGGAGCTGCCGCTCGACGCCGTATCCCATCTGCAGTACACCTCGGGTGCGACGCGACCTCCGGCCGGCGTCGAGATCACGCACCGCGCGGTCGGCACGAACCTGATCCAGATGATCCTGTCCATCGACCTCCTCGACCGAAAAGTACACGGTGTCAGCTGGTTACCGCTGTTCCACGACATGGGCCTTTCGATGATCGGGTTTCCCGCCGTGTACGGCGGACATTCGACGCTGATGTCGCCCACCGCGTTCATCCGTCGCCCGCAACGCTGGCTCAGGGCGCTGTCGGACGGGTCGCGCGAAGGCCGCGTGGTCACGGCCGCACCGAATTTCGCTTACGAATACGCCGCACAACGCGGCCGACCCGCAGAAGGTGACGCCCTGGACCTGAGCAAGGCGGTGCTCATCATCGGCTCGGAGCCCGTCAGCATCGACGCGATCACCGCCTTCAACGACGCGTTCACGCCATACGGCTTGCCGCCGAACGCATTCCGGCCGTCCTACGGAATCGCCGAGGCCACACTGTTCGTCGCGACCATCGAACCCGACGCCCGCGCCACCGCGGTGCACCTCGACCGGGCGCAGCTCAGGGCGGGCCGTGCGGTGCCCGTCGCCGGCGATTCGCCCCATGCGGTGGCCCACGTGTCCTGCGGAAAGGTGGCGCGCAGCCAGTGGGCCGTCATCGTCGATCCCGACACCGGCGCCGAACTCCCCGACGGAAGTGTCGGTGAGATCTGGCTGCACGGCGACAACCTCGGGCGCGGCTACTGGGGTCGACCCGACGAGTCGCGCCGCGCCTTCGGCGCCCGGCTCGGGTCCCGGATCACGCCCACCAGCCACGCGGAAGGCGTTGCCGAGGAAGCGAACTGGTTGCGTACCGGCGATCTCGGCGTCTACCTCGACGGTGAGTTGTTCGTCACCGGACGGCGCGCCGATCTAATCGTCATCGACGGCAGACACCACTATCCGCAGGACATCGAATCGACCGCCGAAGGCGCCTCGGCGATGGCACGAGCCGGACACGTCACCGCGTTCACCGTGCCCGCGCCCCACGGTGCAGGCCTCGTGATCGTCGCCGAACGCGCGACAGGAACCGCTCGCAACGACCCCGCACCGGGGATCGACGCGATCCGCGCCGATGTGCTTGCGCGGCACGGGATCCCGGTCGCCGACATCCGGTTCGTCGCTGCCGGCGTCATTCCGCGCACGACCAGCGGCAAGCTGGCCCGCGGTGCCTGCCGCAGCGAGTACCTCGACGGGAAGCTGAAAGGTTAGCGGGCGCCGAGCTTCTCACGCACCGTGTCCGCCAGGGAGCGAGCCGCGGACACCGGACGGAAAGCGCGGGCGGCGGCGGTGAGCGCCTCCTGCGCATCGGTGCTGAGCTCGATGTCGGCGGCTGCCACGTTGAACTCGAGTTGTTCGACGCTGGACGCGCCGGGGATCGCAACGACGTTGGGCAGGTGGATCAGCCACGCCAGCGCCACCTGCGCGGGTTTCGCGCCGACATCGGCGGCGACGTCGCGCAGCGTCTGCAGCAGCGGTTCGGCCCGCCGCAGGTTCTCGGTACCGAACAGCGGGTTCGTCGCGCGCACGCCGCCGGGCCGGTTGTCGGGGCCGTACTTGCCGCCGAGCAGGCCCTGGGCCAGCGGACTGTAAGCGATCACGATGCGGTTCTCCCGCTCGGCGAACGGCACCAGACGTTCGAGCGCCTGGGGATGGGCCAGCGAGAAATGCACCTGATTGCTGATCACCGGTCGTCCGAGCGCGGTGTCGGCCCGCTGCCAGCGCGACAGCGAGTAGTTCGACACGCCCGCCGCGCCGATCACGCCGTCGTCGATCAGGTCGCGCATCCCCGGCATGATCACCGAATCGGGTACCACCGGGTTGGACTGGTGGATCTGATACAGCGGGATCTTCTGCAGCCCCAGCCGCCGCGCGCTGGCGTGCGCGCGCTGCTTGACCACCGCCGGGAACGGGGCGACCGGGAAGACCTTGCTGGCCACCGCCACGTCGGCGCGCTGGTCGCCCAGCGCCTCGCCGAGGATCCGTTCGCTCTTGCCGAAACCATAGATCTCGGCCGTGTCGAACAACGTGACGCCCAGCGCCAGCGAACGCTGCACGATTTCTCGCGCCGGACCGGCGGCGTAACTGTCGCCGTAGCCCCACTCCCGAGACCCGAACTGCCAGGTCCCAAGCCCAATGCGGCTTACCCGGCCCACTCCCTCGACCTCCAAGTACTTCACGGAGGCCACAGTACTGACGCATCAGATCGATAACGGCGGGTTTTGGCCCCCCAAGGCCGGGGTATGTGAGGCGCGCTGCAGAAAGTCGGCATGACACAAGTCTCGAAAGGCGTAACGCATGCTCGAGTTCATCTGCCCCACATGCGGGCATTTCAGCCTCGAAGAGGCCGTTTGCGAGCCCTGCAGCGGCCGGGCGGGCGAGCCCGACCTGGCGATGGCCGGCTGACCATGTCTCTTTACCGCTCGCTGCATCCGTTCGATCTCGTCATGGCCTCGACGCGGATGTACGCGTCGCTGCCCGTGGTCGGCAAGCACCTCGAGCCGTTTGCCGGCCTGACCGCGATGATGATGTACGGCCACCACTACGCACCGGCAGCGCTCCGCGGCATGGCCTCGCGCCGACTGAGCCCCGACGCCGCAGAGGCCGCGCCCGCCGATGTGCCCGGTGAGGCCATCACGCCTTCGCGCGGGAAGCGCACGCCGCCCTATCTGCGTTTCCGCGCTCAGCGCCAGCGGTGCCTTTATCGCAGCTCGGTGCGCTACGGCGACCATCCCGCGCAGCTGCTTGACGTGTGGCGGCTGCCCGACCTGCCGCCCGATGCGCCGGTGCTGCTGTTCGTCCCCGGCGGCGCGTGGGTGCATGGCTCCCGCGTCATGCAGGGCCACACGATGTTGCACCACCTGGTCAAGCAGGGCTGGGTCTGTCTGACCATGGACTACCGGGTGTCCCCGGTGCACCGCTGGCCCCGTCATATCGCCGACGTCAACGCCGCGATCGCGTGGGCCCGGGCCAACGTCGACAAGTACGGCGGCGACCGAAACTTCGTCGCGGTCGCGGGCTGCTCCGCGGGCGGACACCTGGCCTCCCTGGCGGCCCTCACCCCCGGCGACCCGAGGTTCCGCGGCGAGCTCACCGACGACGCCGACACCACCGTCGACGCGGTGGTCGGGATCTACGGGCGCTACGACTGGCAGGACCGGTCGACCCCCACCCGTAAGAACTTCCAGAACTTCCTGGAACGAGTTGTCGTAGGCCGCTCGCAGTCCAAGCACCCCGACGTGTTCGAGGCCGCCTCACCGCTGGCCCGCATCCACGCGGACGCGCCGCCGTTCTTCCTCATCCACGGGGAGCAGGACACCATCATCCCGGTCGGTGAGGCCCGCGTATTCGCCGACAAGCTGAGGGCGGTGTCACGAAACCGGGTGGAGTACAGCGAGATTCGGCGTGCCGGCCACGCATTCGACCTCGTTGACTCGTCTCATGCGCGACGGCTGGCGGTCGAGGTCGGCAGGTTCCTCAACGACGTCCGCGCTCGCCAACTCGAGGGTGAGACCGCCGCGGCCGTATAGCCCGTGTTGATAGGGCGCGTTGCGGGAAGTCTTTCGGCATGCGCATCGTCATCACCGGAGCCTCCGGCAACGTCGGGACCGCGCTGCTGCGGCGGCTGACAGAGAGCGACACCGGACACGACATCGTCGGCGTGGTGCGAAGGCCGCCCGAGCCGACCGGCGTCTACGGGCGCATTCGCTGGCTCAATCTCGACCTCGCCGACCCGGATGCGGCGACCCAGTTGCGCGGGGTCTTCGACGGCGCCGACGCCGTCATCCACCTCGCGTGGGGTTTTCAGCCGACCCGCAACACCGAATACCTGAACCGCGTCGGCGTCGGCGGCACCACGGCCGTCCTCGAGGCCGCCCATGACGCGCGGGTCGGCCGGCTTGTGCACCAGTCGTCGGTGGGCGCGTACGCGCCGGGCCGCTACGGCCAGTACGTCGACGAGTCATGGCCGACCACCGGCATCCGGACTTCGCCCTACAGCCGCGACAAGTCGGACGCGGAAGCGCTGCTCGACGACTACGAACGCCAGAACGGCGAGGCGGGCGTCCCGATCGCGCGGATGCGCCCCGGCTTCATCGTGCAGCGCGCCGCGGCCAGCGGCCTGATGCGGTACGCGCTGCCCGGCTACGTGCCGATGCTCGCGGTTCCGCTGCTTCCCGTGCTGCCGCTCGACCGCCGCTTGTGCATCCCGTTGGTCCACGCAGACGATGTCGCCGACGCGTTGGCCAGGGTGGTCGAACGTGGTGCCAGCGGACCGTTCAACCTGGCGGCCGAACCCCCGGTGGGCCGCGAGCAGGTCGCCGAGGTGCTGAACGCCAAACCGGTCCACGTGCCGTCGGGGGTGCTCGGGGCTCTGGTCGATGTCAGCTGGCGGGCGCGGCTGCAGCCCATCGACCGGGGCTGGATCGACATGGCGTTCAGCGTTCCGCTGCTGGACCGCGGGCGCGCCCAGGCCGAACTGGAGTGGGCGCCACGGTGGAATGCGGTCGACGCGCTCGCCGACGTCATCGGCGGAGTGGCTCAGGAGGCGCACGCCGAGAGCCCGCCCCTGCGGCGCCGGTCGCTGATCGAACAGTTCCAACGCGACCTCACCAAGGGCTTGCTGACCACAAGACACCTGCCCTAGATGGCCGAGCACGACGAGTCCGTCGTCATCGTCGGCGCGGGTCCCTGCGGGCTGGCGATCGCACGTCAGCTCCGCCACGAGTGCGATGTCGATGCGCTCGTGGTGGATCGCGCCGACGCCGTCGCATCGGCGTGGCGCAACCGCTACGACGGGTTCCGGCTCAACACCTGCGGGTGGTGGTCGCATCTGCCCGGGCAGCGGATCCCTCTGCGCTACGGGCGCTGGCCGACCCGAGACGACATGGTCGACTACTTCGACGATTACGTACGCCGACAGCGCATTCGATTGGCTCTGGGCCGCACCGTGTTTCGGGTCGACCGCGAGCCGCACGGTTGGCGGCTGGATACCGACGGTGCGCCGATCACCGCGGCCGCCGTCGTCATCGCGACCGGCAACTACCACACCCCCGCGCTGCCCGAGTGGCCGGGAATCGACGGGTTCGCCGGTGAGGTGCTGCACTCCGAGCACTACCGCAACGCCACGCCGTACACCGGCCGCGACGTCCTGGTGGCGGGCGCGGGGAACTCGGCGACCGACATCGCGTTGCAGCTCAGCGACGGGATGGCCCGCCGCGTGTGGATGGCGGTTCGCACGCCCCCGCATCTCGTCCCGCGGTCGGCCGCAGGAATTCCGGTCGACGCGTTCAGCGCCGCGTTCGAGCGCCTGCCGGTGCCGGTGCTGGATCAGGCGGCCGCATTGATGCGCAGGGCGTGGTTCGGAGACCTTCGCCGTCAGGGCCTGCCCGCACCCCGCAGCGGCATCTACACGGTGCTGTTGACCGACGAGCAGATTCCGACGATCGGCGACCAGCTCGTCCCGTATGTCAAAGCCGGGCGCATCGAGATCGTCGCAGCAGTGGACTCGTTCGATGGCGACAGCGTGGTGCTCTCGGACGGCAGCACACTGTCTGCCGACGTGGTGATCGCCGCGACCGGTTATCGGCGAGGACTGGAACCGCTGGTCGGCCACCACGGCGTGCTGGACGAGGCGGGGTCGGCCGAAGGTCAACGGGCTTCCGTGTGCCGCGCCGGGGCTGTGGTTCGCTGGATACGACGAGCCGCTGATCGGGCCGCTGCGGTCCTTCCGGATGCAGGCCTCGCCGATTGCGCGCGACATCGCGGGCCATCTCTCGGGAGGTGAGGAACATCATTGCCCGTCAACAAGATCAACTGCATCGGAGTGTGTCCGTCGTTCGTTGAACGAACCATGACCTCGACGGTGAACTCCAACGTCGTGCAGCGACGCACACCGGCCGCCCTCGCCGACCGGCTGCTCGACATCAAGCGGATCTACCACGAGCCCGACATCGAACGGTTCCCCCGCGCGCGTCAGGTGCTCGAGCGCTACCCCGACGCCGAGCGCATCGAGGTGCTGTCACATCAGGCGATACCGGGTCTGTACGGAAACGAGGGCAACGTAGAGGACTGGGTCCGCAACAAGCGGGAAGTCCTGGTGCTGGGCGAGAAGAAGAGCCTGAGTGCGCGCCGCAACGAGCGGTCCAGCGACTGGATCGCACCGTCCACCGCGAACGGCTGCGCGATGGCGTGCTCGTACTGCTACGTCCCGCGCCGTAAGGGCTACGCCAACCCGATCACGGTGTTCACCAACATCGAGAAAATCACCCGATACCTCGAACGTCACGTCGCGCGGCAAGGTGTGAAGCCGCAACCGAACCAATGCGATCCCGTCGACTGGGTCTACGACATCGGCGAGAACAGCGACTGTTCGGTGGACGCGATGGTCTCCGACAACGTGCGCGATCTCGTCGAATTGTTCGCGCGAATTCCCAACGCCAAAGCCAGCTTCGCGACCAAACTCGTCAACCGCGATCTGCTCGACTACGACCCGCGCGGCGGAACCCGCGTGCGGTTCAGCTTGATGCCGGCCGAGACGTCGCGGGTGCTCGACGTGCGCACGTCGAAGATCGCCGAGCGGATCGCCGCGATCGACGATTTCGTCGACGCCGGCTACGAAGTCCACTTGAACTTCAGTCCCGTTGTCGTCCACGAGAATTGGCTCGCAGACTGGGCGGAGTTACTCGAACAGGTCGCCGACGGCACGTCGGATCGCACCAAGCGGCAGTTGGCCGCCGAGATCATCTTCCTGACCCACAACGAGGGTCTGCACGACGTCAACCTCGGCTGGCATCCCAAAGGGGAGGACCTGCTGTGGCGTCCAGATCTTCAACAGGTCAAGCGCAGCCAGAGCGGGCAGTGGAACGTGCGGTACAAGTCGCCGTGGAAGGGCCGCTGGGTCACCGAGCTGACCGACCTGATCGCCGCCAAGCTGCCGGCGTGCCGGGTGCGCTACGCGTTCTGACGGGCCCCTCAACCGCCCTGACGGGCCCCTCAACTGCCCTGACGGGTCCCTCAACTGCCGCGAGCGACCGCGCAATGCCGGATGTGCGCGGCGTGCTGCGTACAGACGCGGTCGCTCGCGGGGCGGGTTTCGGGGACAGGGGATGAGTTCGCGAGCCGTCATCCGTTCTGGCGGACAGGAAGCTGTCGAACAAACGGAAGGCTCATCATGAAGATCGTCGTCATCGGCGGAACCGGCCTCATCGGTTCGAAACTGGTGCAGATACTGGACCGGCAGGGCCACGACACGGTGGCCGCGGCGCCGTCGACCGGCGTCAACACGTTCACCGGCGAGGGCCTGCGCGATGTGCTCGAAGGCGCCGACGTGGTTGTCGACGTGTCGAACTCGCCGCAGCTCGACGACTCGGCCCAAGAGTTCTTCCGGACCGCGACGACGAACCTGCTCGAGGCCGAAGAAGCCGCAGACGTCGGCCACCACGTCGCGTTGTCGGTGGTGGGCACCGAGCAGATGGCCCCGCAGAGCGGCTACTTCCAGGCCAAACTCGACCAGGAACGGCTGATCAGCGACGGGCCGATCCCGTTCACCATCGTGCACGCCACGCAGTTCTTCGAGTTTCTGCAGACGCTCGCCGACTCGGCGACCGAGGGCGACACGGTGCGGATGCCGCCGGTGTACTTCCAGCCGATGGCCGCCGCCGACGTCGCCGAAGGGCTCGCCATCGCCGCGGTGAACGAGCCGGTGAACCGCATCGTCGAGATCGGTGGACCGGTGGAGTTCCTGCTGCCCGATCTGATCCGGACCGCGCTGACCGCCCGCGGCGACACCCGTCAGGTCGTCGCCGACCCCTCGGCGAAATACTGGGGTATCGACCTGGCCGAACGCACCCTGGTGCCCGGTGAGCGCGCGACGTTGTTCGGCACGCGCTTCGAGGACTGGATTCTTGCGGCCGCCGCCAGGGCCTGACCCCCACCCCGGCGGCGGTTTGTGCACGTACGGGAGCGCTGACCGCTCCCGGATGTGCACAAACCGCGGTGTGGACCCCTCGGGGCGCGCCTCGTACGATCCAAGATCAGATCGGGTAAGCCGGCGACCGTCGCGGGTCCACCCAGAGCGCGGTGGTGTCTATGTCTGGCCAGGGTGGAGCACAAGCCCTCCGTGGCCGTACCCACGAATGCGAGACGCTGAAGAACCTCGTCGCGACCGTGCGATCGGGCAGCTGCCAGGTGCTTGTCCTGCGCGGCGAGGCGGGTGTCGGTAAGACGGCCCTGCTCGACTACGTCTGCCAAACCGCATCGGAATTCCAGATCGTGCACGTCGCCGGCGTGGAGTCCGATATGGAACTCGCGTTCGCCGGCCTGCAGCAGCTGTGCGCTCCGCTGATGACGCATCTCGACGCCATTCCCGAACCGCAGCGCGAAGCCCTCAACGTCGCGTTCGGCCGCGGCATCGGGGAGACACCGGACCGGTTCCTCGTCGGGCTCGCCGTGTTGAGCGTGCTGGCCGCCGCGGCCGACGAACAGCCCGTGCTCTGCGTCGTCGACGATGCGCAATGGCTGGACCAGGTTTCGGTGCAGACGCTCGGCTTCATCGCGCGCCGGCTGCTCGCCGAACCCGTCGCGTTGGTGTTCGCGGTGCGGGACCAGCCTGACCTGCTGGCCGGCCTGCCCGAGCTGCCGATCCGCGGGCTGTCCGACACCGATGCGCGAGAACTGTTGGAGTCGGTCATGTTCGGCGGTATCGACCCACGAGTACGCGACCGCATCGTCGCGGAGACCCGCGGCATTCCGCTGGCCATCCTCGAGGTGCCGCGCAGCGTGTCGGCGACCGAACTGTCCGGCGGCTTCTGGATCTCGGGTAAACGCTCGTCGGCGGCAGCGGTCGAACAGGGCTTCATCCACCGCATCGAGTCGCTGCCGCCGCCTACCCGGCAGCTATTGCTCATCGCCGCCGCCGAACCGATCGGCGATGCCGCGTTGTTTCTCGGCGCCGCAGCGCAATTGGGTATCCCGGTCGACGATCTCGCACCCGCGGAGGCCGACGGTCTCATCGAGTTCGGCCCGCGGATGCGGTTCCACCACCCGTTGATCCGCTCGGCCGCCTACCGTGCCGCCGAGCTGGCGGACCGCCGCGCCGTCCACCGCGCGCTCGCCGACGTCACCGACCCTTCGGTCGATCCGGACCGCCGGGCGTGGCATGCGGCCAACGCCGCGGCCGGCCCCGACGAGGCGATTGCCGCTGAGTTGGAGGACTCCGCTGCCCGCGCGCAGAGCAGGGGCGGAATGGCAGCGGCGGCAACGTTTCTGGAGCGGGCCACCGCGTTGACCTCCGACCCGCTGCTGCGCGGGGCCAGAGCGCTGGCGGCCGCTTACGCCAAACGGGATGCCGCGGCGTCGGGAGCGGCGCACGAACTCCTGGCGATCGCCGAACTCGGCCCGCTGACCGACCTGCAGCGGGCTCAGGTAGCGCGGCTGCGGGCGCAGATGGACTTCGTCCGAAGCCGCGCCGGTGAAGCCGGTGCACCGCGACTCTCGGAAACCGCGCCACCACTTCTCGATGCTGCCCGCCGCCTCCATGGTGTCGACGGCTACTCGTCTCGAGAGAGCTATCTCGAAGGGATCGCGGCGTTGATGTACGCGGGCCGCCTCGGTGAGCCCGGTGCGCTGGTACGAGCCGCCGAGGATGCACGAGTTGCGCTGCAGGACGTCTCGGAGCTGCCGCGCGCGATCGACCATCTGCTCAAGGGGGTGGCCGAACGGATCACCGGTGGGGTCGGACAGGGCTGGGCCGCGTTGCGGGAGGGGTTGGACGCGATGTGCGATCAAGCAGAGTCAGACGAGGCCGCGGTAGGGCGCTGGCTGAAGGTTCCCGGATTCCCGATCCTGCAGGAGTCTTCGGCCCACGAACTGTGGGACGAACAGATCCTGCGCAAGTTGTCGGCCACTGCGGTGCGCTACGCGCGTTCGTCCGGGGCGCTCGCCGGGTTGCCGCGAGCCCTCATCTACCGGGCCGGAGTTCATACCCTGGCCGGTGAATTGGGCACGGCCGAACAGCTTCTCGAGGAGGCAGAGTCGATCACCGCGGCGACCGACCACAATTCCGCGGTGCGGTATCACTGGCTGTTGCTGATGGCATGGCGCGGTGACGTCGAGCAGGCGGTCCCGCTGCTCGAAGGCGCCGCGGCCGAGGGGATCGCCAGGGGCGAAGGCCGTGTGCTCGGGTTGACCGGCTATGCGACCGCGTTGTTGTACAACGGCCTTGGCCGCTACGAGGAGGCGCTCGCAGCGGCGCAGGAGGCATGTGACTACGACGACTTCGGAATCCACGGGTGGTGTCTATTCGAACTCGTCGAGGCGGCGACGCGCGCCGGGGCCGACGACGCGGCCAGGTGGGCGCTTGGCCGGCTCGAGGAGCGGGGGGGCGCCAGCGGCACCGACTGGGGACTGGGCGCGGTGGCCAACGCGCAGGCCCTTTTGGCCGACGACGACGAAGCGGACCGGCTGTTCGCCGAGGCCATCGAACGTCTGGACCGCGCAGGCATCGTCGTACACGTCGCGCGGGCCCGGCTGCTCTACGGCGAATGGCTGCGCCGGGCCAACCGGCGGACCGACGCGCGCCGCGAACTCACCGAAGCCCACGAGACATTCACGCGGATCGGTGCGCGGGCCTTCGCCGAACGTGCGCGCCGTGAATTGGTGGCCACCGGGGAGAAGGTGCGCAAACAGCAGTCGAGTCCTGGCGGCGCTGAGCTGACCGCTCAGGAGGCCCAGATCGCCCGGCTCGCCGCCGACGGTCTGACGAATCAGGAGATCGGCGCCCAGCTGTTCATCAGCACGCACACCGTCGAGTGGCATCTGCGAAAGGTGTTCGTCAAGCTCGGTATCACTTCGCGCAGGCAGCTTCGCACCGTGTCGTGGGCGAGCTGATCACTCGACCAGCTTGCCGTCCGCCGACACCGCGCGCATTCTGCTGGCGATCTCGGCGGGTATGCCTGCGATCGCTTCGTGTTCGATCTGTCCGGGACCGGACCACACGAGGTTGACGGTGAGTCGATCGTCCAAATCCGGGTAGTCGCTGCGGTTGTGGCAGCCGCGGGTCTCGCGGCGTTCCAGTGCGGTCTCGAGCGTGGCGCGCGCGGCGATGACGCTCGCCTTGAGGTCGAAGGCGTGGGTGAGGTCTTGGAATCCCGCGATGTCGGGGTGTACGCCGACGTCGGATAGCCGTCGCTCGATGTCGTCGAGTTCGGTCAGACCTGTGCGCAGCCCGGGTTCGTCTCGCACCACGCCGGCATGCTCGGTCATCGCGTTGCGCAGGGCGCGCTGCAGGGACCGGACGTTCTCCCTGCCGTTGCGGTATAGCACCTCGTCGACCTCGTCACGAGCCGCGGAATTCGCTGCCTTGGAGCGGATCTGGGCGTCCAGCCCCAAAGAGTAGGCGGCGGCGGCCCGTCCGACGATCCGGCCGTAGACCAGAAGTTCGATCAGCGAGTTGCCGCCGAGGCGGTTGGCTCCGTGCAGGCCGCTCGAGGCCTCACCGATGGCGTACAACCCCGCGACGTCGGTGCTGTGGTCTTCGGGGCGAACCCACACTCCGCCCATCGAATAGTGTGCCGTCGGGGCGATTCCGATGGGTGTGGTGGTGATGTCGAGCAACTGCAGATCCATCAGAGTCTGGTAGACCCGCGGGAGTCGCTCCATGATCTGTGTCCGCGGCAGATGTGAGACATCCAGCCACACCCCGCCGCGGGGCGTACCGCGTCCCTGCTTGATCTCGGTGTAGGCGGCGAGAGCGACCCGGTCGCGCGTGGACAGCTCCATGCGGTCCGGGTCGTAGCGCTTCATAAAGCGCTCACCGAGGTCGTTGCGCAGAATTCCGCCCTCTCCGCGGGCGGCCTCCGACACCAGTGTTCCAGCCGAGTCCTCGGGTTCGATCAGACCGGACGGATGGAACTGAACGAGTTCGGGGTCGCGGATCCGCCCACCGGCTTCGAGCGCTAACCGGAAAGAGTCCCCCGTGTTCTCGTCCCGCCGCGATGAGGTGCGGCGCCAGATCCGGGTGTGACCGCCTGCGGCGAGGATGACCGCGTCACAGTGGATGGTGTAGCGGGTGCCGTCTCGAAGGTCGAAGCCGTATGCACCGAAGACCGTGTTGTCCCGGACGAGGAGGCGGGTGATGTAGGCGGAGTCGAGGATCGGAATCGCAAGCTGCGTCGACCTTTTGACGAGTGTGCGTTGCAGTTCCAGCCCGGTGTAATCACCGGCGAACGCGGTGCGGCGGAACGTGTGTGCACCGAAGAACCGCTGGGAGATCCGGCCGTCCTGCTCGCGGGCGAACGTCATGCCGAAACGCTCGAGGTCCCGAATCGACTCGGCGGCACCCTCGGTGACGATCTGCACGGTGGCCGGATCGGCGAGCAGATAGCTCTCGGTCAGGGTGTCTGCCGCGTGCTGCTGCCAGCTGTCCTCGGGGTCCATGGTGCCCAACGCCGCGTTGATGCCTCCGGCGGCCAACGTGGTGTGGGCGTCGCCCACGGGGCGCTTGCCGACGAGGAGAACGTCTCGACCTTGCTCCGCCAACTCGATTGCGGCACGCAGACCCGCACCACCGGTTCCGATCACCAGGACTGAGGTCGCGATCTGCCGCCCTGCAACGGTCATATCAACAGGAACGGATGGCCGACGACTATTCATCCGCGGACTTCGTAGACCCCGGCGACCACGGGCGTTCAAGGGTTCGCCGGACGGCGGGTCGGACGAGGCTGAAAGCACAGCCGAAAGGCGTGATCACGAAAGCCGTGGTCTCCAAAAGCGGAGGAGATATGGACGTCTACGACGCAGTCAAGAGCAGACGGGCAGTGCGGGGGTTCACCGACGAACCCGTCCCCGTGGAGGTGCTCCAGCGGGTGCTCGACGCCGCCAGGTGGGCGCCGTCGGGGTCCAATCTGCAGCCGTGGCGGATCTACGTCGTGACCGGCGAACCGCTCGAGCGGCTGAAGAAGCTCGCCACCGAGCGGGTGGCCGCGGGAGACCCATGGGATGAGCGGGAGTACCAGCTGTATCCGCGCGAGCTGAAATCGCCGTACGTCGAGCGCCGATCGGAGTTCGGCAGGGAGCGCTACAGCGCGCTGGGCATCGAACGTGAGGACTGGGAGGCTCGGCAGCGGGCCGCGATCGCGAACTGGGATTGTTTCGGCGCCCCCGCGGCCCTGTTCTGCTACATCGACCGGGACCTCGGTCGCCCGCAATGGGCGGATGTGGGGATGTACCTGCAGACCGTGATGCTGCTGCTGCGGGCCGAGGGTCTGCACAGCTGCCCGCAGATGGCCTGGTCCCAGGTCCGCGAGACCGTCGCGGACGTCGTGCAACCGCCCGACGAGCTCATGCTGTTCTGCGGTATGTCGATCGGCTACCAGGATCCCGGCGAGAGCTACATCCGCACCGGGCGGGCCCCGCTCGAGGAGACGGTCAGCTTCGTCAGCGACTGACCGGCACCGGTCGCCGCTACGCACTACGCACTACGGACGAGGACTACGGGTTATCAAGGGTCCCCTTTAGCTGGGCAGCGACGAACGTGAGTCGTGACACCCGCGACTCGAGGAGATCGGAACATGACCATCACGTCCCCTCCCACCGCGCCGGACCCAGAGCTCGCCGCGCGGTTCGCCCGCGACGTCCAACCCCTGTTCGAGGTGCTGGGGCGGGGAGCGCGCCGGCTGGCCCGCAACGACGCGGACGCCGAGGATCTGCTGCAGGACGCGCTCCTGCACGCGTACAGCGGGTTCGAGTCCTTCCGGGAGGGCAGCAACCTCAAGGCGTGGCTGTTCCGCATCCTCTACAACCGCTGGGTCAGCGCTCACCGCTGCAAACAACGTCGCGTGACCGAAGTTCCGGCCGACAACATGACCGAAGGCGAGTTGTTCGATTGCGCCGCACACCAACCCGGCGGCCTGCGCTCGGCCGAGGTCGAGGTGCTCGACGCCCTGCCCCACGGCGACGTCAAAGCCGCGATGGCCGCGATGCCGGAGGGCTTCCGCGAGGTCCTGTACTACGCCGACGTCGAGGGATACACCTACGCGGAGACGGCGAAGATTCTCGACATCCCGATGGGCACCGTGATGTCGCGGATCTCGCGTGCCAGGCAGCGGATGCGCATCGCGCTGGCCCACCTCGCGCACGACCGTGCGGAAACCCCCGAAGCCTGCATCGCCTGATCGGAGAACAGCAATGGAACTGGCTTACAAGAACGCGTTGATCACCGGCGGCACGGCCGGGATCGGGCTCGCGTGTGCGCGGCTGTTCGCGCGCGAGGGAGCCGCGGTGATCGTCACCGGCAGAGACCGTGAACGGGGGAAGCGGGCCGCATCGGGCATCGAGGGCAACGTGCGCTTCGTCCAGGCCGACCTCGCGGATATGGATTCGGTCACGTCGCTGCTCGAGCAGGCCGGCGACGTCGACATCCTGGTCAACAACGCCGCCGCTTTCCCGGCCGCGGCGACCGTCGACCAGCAGCTCGGCGCGTTCGAGCGGACGTTCGACACCAACGTGCGCGGTTCGTACTTCCTGGCGGCGGGCCTGGTGCCCGGGATGCTGCAGCGCGGACACGGTTCGATCGTCAATGTCACGACGATGGTCGCGTCCAAAGGTGTGCCGGGAGCGGGTGTGTACAGCGCGTCCAAGGCGGCAGTCGAGTCGCTGACCCGTACGTGGGCCGCCGAATTCGGGCCCGGCGGCGTCCGTGTCAACAGCGTCGCCCCCGGCCCTACGAAAACGGAAGGCGTCGAGGCCGAATGGGGTGAGACCAACGAGGAGCTCGGCCGCGCGCTACCGCTGGGGCGCACGGCGAAGCCGCGGGAGATCG
Source organism: Mycobacterium lehmannii (assembly GCF_001499925.1). NCBI lineage: Bacteria > Bacillati > Actinomycetota > Actinomycetes > Mycobacteriales > Mycobacteriaceae > Mycobacterium > Mycobacterium lehmannii. The sequence continues at coordinate 1,288 of NZ_LQIR01000017.1, read as the reverse complement.
CCGAGGCGGTGCTGTTTTTGGCCTCACCACGCGCGAGCTTCATCACCGGCTCGGTATTGCACGTCGACGGTGGCGGCTCGTCCACCTGAACTAAACGACTGGAGGAGAACGACAATGACCGAGAAGCAGGACAACTCGTGGGAGAGCGCTCTGACCGTTGTGCAGGAGGCGCAACCGCCGTTCATCCCCGCGGACGCGCACGCGATGACCGTCGTCGTCGACTACCCACCTGGAAGCCCCGGCGCCCCACCACATCGCCACCCTGGAGGTCCCGCGTTCGGGTACATGCTCGAAGGCGAGATGCTGTTCGAGCTGGAAGGCCAACCGCCGCGGGTGATCCGGGCCGGTGAGGCGTTCTGGGAACCCGGCGGCGACGTCATCCACTACTCGGATGCCAACAACCGCGACGACATGCGCTGTCGCTTCACCGTGACGATGCTCTGCGTTCCCGATCAGCCGATGCTGGTGCTGGTCGACGAAGCAGAACTCGCAGCGCGCAGGCACCTGCGGGTGCCCGCCGATTCCACTGTGAAGGAGTGACTTTCGATGTCCAGAATTTTGTTGCAGACGACGATCTGCGCTCACCCGCAGGACTGGGACATCTCCAGGTTCTCGATGCTGGCCGACGAACTGCGCGCCGCAGGCCACGAGGTGGTCGCACGCAACCGGGTCGACGGCGACGACGATCCGGTGCTCAGCCATCTCGACCAGCTCGGCTATGACCAACTGTGGTTGATGGCCGTCGACGTCGGAAACGGGCTGACCGCAGCCGATGCCGCGGCGATCACGCGATTCCGTTCTGCGGGCGGTGGTGTGCTCACCGCCCGTGTCTCGGCGGACGGCGTGCCGAACGCCACCGTGCTCGCGCAGGGGAAAAGTGCGACGACGGGCAGGGTGTTCAACCTCGCGGTTCTGCTCGACGGTGAGCGCGCTCCGGACGGTAGTCCGATGGGAAGGGCCGTCGCCCAGTCGACATTCCACCATTTCGCCGACTACAACTGGGATATCGGCTGCGGGGCAACGTCATTCGTGGCCGAGCCCCCCGGCTCGCAGATCAAGGCGGATCCTTCGCGGCTGGAAGCATTCAAGGACTACGTCCGCAACGTCGCCGAGTGGTTGCATCCCGCCGCCCGCTTGGCGGTAGCGGTCTGAGGGCTTGCGGGCGCCGCGAGCGACCGCCGAATGTCAACTGTGCGCGGCGTGTTGCGGGGCAGACACCTTCGTAAGTGGTGTTTGTCAATGGTGGTTGGGGTGGCCTGCGCCGGTCCTGGTCTCAACGTAGTGCGTC
>NZ_LQIR01000016.1:0-68954 GCF_001499925.1 Mycobacterium lehmannii | reverse complement strand
AATCTACACCGAGCAAGTCACCGACCCCATGGCATGGACCGGTGCCGACTTCAGCAGCAAGGAGGACTTCACCTTCGACCTGTCGTCGAGCAATGTGGCTGCGCTGGAATCCATACTGGCCAAGACCGCGCGAAAGGGTCGCGACGACATCACGCCGGAGGACGCCCGGCATCCGGATCTCGACGAGGATCTCGCGCGGCTGTACCGGGAGTTGATGTTCGGCAGGGGCCTGGCGTGTGTGCGCGGTTTCCCCGTCGAACAGCATTCGATCGAGGACCTGGAACGCATCTACTGGGCATTCTGTACCCACCTCGGCTACCTGGTGTCGAACAACTCGTTCGGTCACCGCATGGTGCGCGTGCAGGAAGAGGTGTTGCCCAACGGCGTACAACCGGCGCGTGGCACAAAGTCCCGAGCCGAGCTTGCGATGCACAACGATGCGGCGGACATCCTGTCGCTGCTCTGCGTGTACCCCGCGGCCGAGGGTGGCGAGAGCCAGTTCGCGAGCGGCCCGGCCGCACACAACCGGATTCTCAACGAGCGTCCCGACCTGCTCCCCGTGCTCTACCAAGGGTTCCCGCACCACCGGCGCAGCGAGCAACCCGACGATCAACCGGACGTGACCCCCTACGACGTGCCGGTCTTCTCGCAGATCGACGGTCGTATCTGCATCAACTTCACCTTCAGCAGCATCCTGCCTGCCATGCACACCCTCGGCCGCGAGTTCACCGCCGAACAGAACGAGGCCATCGAGTTGTTGCGCACCGTTTTGGTCGAACAGCAGGTTGAGTTCCGGTTGGAGTCCGGTGAAGCGGCGGTCGCCAACAACTTCGCGATGTGCCACTCGCGCTCGGACTTCGTCAGCAGCACCGACCCGAAGAAGGCACGCTGTTTCCTGCGGGCGTGGATGGAGGTGCCGCGCGGGGATCGCCGCCTCCCCGTCGGGCGGGAGTACTTCCACATGGAGAACAAAGATCTGCGCCTGGGCTACGACCCCGTTCCGGGCCGCGACGGCGCGATCGCACGCAATGACTACAAGAACGTCGACCCCGCACTGGCCGACATGTTCAAGGCGGCTCAAGCGAAGCCCAAAATCAAGCGATGACAACCCGTCCGCGGCTGGTCTACGAGAGATGGACCGATCAGGTCGCAGGAGACATCCTGGCGGGGGCCGACATCGAGCTCGTCAAGCTCGACCTCCGAGCTTCCGCCGAACAGGGTTGGGCAGCATTGGAATCGGCGCACGGGTATCAGGTCGCCACTAGAACAGACGTCGCCTCGATCGACGATGGCGCGCAGTGGCTGGCGGGCCCGACGCTGGTGGATCGGTGCCCACAGTTGCTTGCCGTATGTTCGGCGGGGGCGGGCTATGACGTGATCGACGTCGCGACGTGTACCCGTGCGGGCGTGGCGGTGTGCAACAACTCCGGTCCCGGCGCCGAAGCCGTCGCCGAACATGCGCTCGGACTCATGCTCGATCTGGCCAAGAAGATCACCGCCGCCGACCGGGCGCTGCGCAGTGGTCCGATCGGAGATCGATTGGTACTGCGGGGCACTCAGCTGTTCGGCAAGACGCTTGGAGTCGTCGGATTGGGCGCCATCGGCGGACGGCTCGTCGAGTTGTGCGCTCCGTTCGGGATGGATGTCCTGGTCTTCGATCCCTACGTCGACGACGCGACCGCCCGTGGCAGGGGCGCGGTCCGGGTCGGGCTTTCCGAGTTGGTCGAACGATCCGACTTCGTTCAGGTCACCTGCCCGCTGACCGCCGAGACGCGAGGTTTGTTCGGTCGTGCGGAATTCGCCGCGATGAAACCGACCGTGTACTTCATCACCACCGCGCGTGGCCCGGTGCACGACGAAGAGGCGCTTTACGACGCCCTGGTGAGCGGGAGTATCGCGGGCGCGGGACTCGACGTCTTCCACGAGGAGCCGCCGAGACACGACAACCCGCTGCTGAGGCTCGACAACGTCGTCGCGACGCCACATGTCGCGGGCATCACCGTCGAGGCGGCTCGCGACATCGCAGTCGCCACCGCCAGCCAGTGGCAGACGATTTTCGCGGGCGCCATACCGCCGCGGTTACTCAACCCGGAGGTGTGGCCGCGCTACTGCGACCGGTTCGAAGAAATCCTGGGCGTCCGGCCGACCGCCCGCGACACGGCAGCTGCGGAGTGAGATGAGCAATTACGACACCGTCATGTTCGAGGTCTCCGGTCACACCGCGTGTGTGACGCTGAACCGGCCCGAGGTGCTCAACGCGATCAACGACGCGATGATCGCCGAACTCGCAGAGGTGTACGCCGAAATCGAACGGTCGCAGGACATTTGGACCGTGATCATCACCGGTGCCGGCCGCGCACTGTGCGTCGGGGCTGACGTCAACAAGGCGGCCGACCACGACATGGAGAACGCGGCGGGGATCGACAACCAAGGCGAGCCCATCCTCAGCTCCATGCGCCAATGGGATGCGCCGCAGGAGGCCACACCCCCGTGGCTGCAGATGACCAAGCCGATCATCTGTGCTGTCAACGGCATTGCATGTGGTGCGGGCATGGACCTCGTCACGACGGCCGACATCACGATTGCGTCCGAACGCGCGACGTTGATGGACCCGCATGTCAGCATCGGCGTCACGTCCGGGCGTGAAGGGGTTCGGCTGGCCCGGATCCTGCCGCTCCCCGTGGCGATGCGGTTGATCCTGATGGGCAGGCACGAGCAGCTCGACGCGCAGCGCGCCTATGATCTCGGCGTGTTCACCGAGATAGTGGCCCACGAGACGCTCATGGACCGGGCGTGGGAGGTGGCCGAGATCGTGAATTCCAATGCGCCTCTTGCGGTGCGCGGTTCGCGAATGGCGGTGCGCAAGGGGCTGACGCTGCCGATATACGAAGCGGAGCTGCTCGCCGAGAACTATCGGATGAAGGTGGCCCTGACCAAAGACGCGATCGAGGGCCCGCGCGCATTCCTGGAGAAGCGCAAGCCCGACTGGCAAGCGCGCTAGACCGCTAGGCCAAGCCGAAGAAGTTCTTCGCGTTGGTGGACAACACCTTCCGCTTGGTTTCCTCATCGAGGCCCTCGGTCGCCTTGTTGGCGACGTCCATGCTGTTGGGCCAATTCGTGTCGTTGTGCGGGTAGTCGGTCTCGAACATCAGCTGGTCAGGTCCGACCAGATCGAGGATGCGGAACGCGACCGGGTCGCCAAAGGTGGAGAACCACACGCGGCCGGGGACTTGCGTGCTCGGCGGCTCGGTCAGCAGCGGGTGGATGCCGCCCCACGCCCGACGGTCCTCCCAGACCTCGTCCACGCGCTGCAGGTAGTAAGGGATCCACCCGGCCTGCGCCTCGGCGAACGCGAGCTTGAGCTTGGGGAACTGCCGCAGCTTGCCCGAGAACAGCCAGTCGACCAGGGCGATGGTGCAGTTGACCGCCATCAGTGCGCTGGTGACGACGTGCGGAGAGTCGGGGGATGACTTCGTCAGCGACGAGCTCGACCCGATGTGCAGCATGATGCCGACATTGTTGCTCTCGCACGCGGCGAAGAACGAGTCCCAGTAACCGCTGTGGATGGACGGCAGGTCCAGTCGCGCAGGCAGCTCCGAGAAGCACACCGCAGGCATGCCCTTGGCCGCTACCCGTTCGACCTCCTTGACGGCGAGCTCGACGTCCCACAGGGGGATGATGCCCAGCGGAATGAGCCTGCCGTTCGAGCCGCCGCCCCACTCATCGATCTGGAAGTCGTTGTAGGCCTGCACGCAGAGCAACGCGAGCTCTTTGTCCTTGGCGTAGAGGAAGCGCTGGCCGCAGAACCGGACCAGCGTGTTGGGAAAGCAAGCGGAGGCCTCGATGCCGGCGACGTCCATGTCCGCGAGCCGGTCGGCCGGTCGATAGCAGCCGGGGCGCATCTCGTCGTAGGTGATCGGGTCGGTGGAGAGTTCGTCGAGTTCGTAACCGGCAGCGGCGCTGATGAGCGGAATCGGGATGATCGAATCCTCGTAGTGCCAGATGTCGGCGTCGCGGCCGTCGTCATCCTCGATGAACGCGACGTCGGAGGTGACCGACGGGTCCATGCGTCCCCGGTGCCGGACGATCCGCGGTCCGACATCGCGATAGCGCTCGGGCAACCGGCTGGTCCACAGATCGGCCGGTTCCACCAGATGGTCGTCGGGTGAGACGATCAGGATGTCTGCGGTCAACGCTGCACTCCTTAAGGAACGGCTTGCGGCACAATCGCGAAACACGTGTTTCCGCAATCGAGAATCAATGTTTTCACAATACCGTACAGGTTTGGGACCGGCAGGTGGAGACCGTGAGAGAGCCCGATGCCGGATGAAGCCCGGCGGCTTGACGCCGGTTCCGCCAAGGTGCACGTGTAGGTAGCTGAGCAGAATCGAGCGGGGAACGCGTATTCTCAGGTAATCATGACTGCTAAGAAGCGGAGTGCCCGCGACTCGGAAGCCGATCTGGAACTCGTCGAGACCGACGTCGAGATGCCGGGTAGCTGGCAGGAGAGAACGATCGAGCGGCGACTCAGCCAAGCGCGCGCGCGTGCACTCGCGCGCAGTTCGAGGTTCTTGGCCACGGCCCTCGAGCTGGTCGAGGAATCCGGACGGGCCGATTTCACGATCCAAACCCTCATCGACCGCTCGAACCTCAGCCTGCGCGCGTTCTACCAGCATTTCGCGGGTAAGGAAGAGCTCTTGTTGGCGCTCTACGAGAACGCCACCAGCCAGTTCATCGAAGCGATCCGCCACGAGGTGGCGGCCGCGGACGGTCCCATGGAACAGCTCGAGGCGTTCTGCCGGGGATTCCTCTCGCGTGCAGAGTCGTCAGAGGCCATCGGCGGCCGAGTGATGACGATCTACAACCTGAGCCTGGAGATCGAGCGGCCCGCAGACTTCGCGAAGATCTGGGAGCCGCATCAGAAATTGCTCACCAAGATCCTCACGTCGTGCTCACGCGCCGGTCTGGTTCGCAAAGATCTAACGCCCGCCCAGCTCACCACCTTGCTGAACTCGACGCTCATCGCGCTCGCGCAGATCGGCGTGTTCCATCTGGGCGTCAAGGGCGCCGAGCTCACGGAGGATCAGCTGTGGGCTTGGTGCCTGCAGGCGCTGACGCCGCCCGCGAACGCGCCCAAGAAGACCGTGACCGCGAAGTCGGCGCCGCGGAGGCGGGCTACCCGCAAGCCCAAGGACCTAACGGGGTAGGCCGAGTCCCCGCTGGGCGATGATGGTGCGTTGGACCTCGCTGGTGCCGGCGTAGATCGTGGTCCCCAGCGAGAACCGCACGAGGTGTTCGAAGCGGCCACGCTCCGGTGCCGTGGGCTCGAGAAAGGACCGCATCGCATCGGGTCCGACGAGTTCGACGATGTCCTGGCTGGCGCGCACGAGCGACTCAGTGGAGAACACCTTCGACATCGGCCCCTCGGCGACGGGCGTACGACCGTTCTCGGTCATCCACACACATCGGCGTTGTAGGAGCATCGCCACTTCGAGTTCCATCGCTATCCGCGCGATCCGCCGCCGCACCTCGGCTTTCGCGATCGCAGGTGATCCGTCGGGCGCGTGCGTCGTGGTCGCCCACTCCTCGGCGTGGTGCAGGAGACGCGCGATGTGCGGTCCCCATCCTGACGCGTGCTCGTCCTGTAGCGACAGGCCCAGCACCTGCCAGCCGGCGTCGACGTCACCGATGCGCCACTCGTCGCCGATGCGCACGTCGCTGTAGAAGGTGATGTTGGTGCGCTCGCCCGACAGCGTCCACACCGCTTGCGCTTCGAAGCCGTCGGAGCTCGTCGGTACGAGAAACATCGTGAGCCCCTTGTGCTTAGGCTTCTCGGGGCTGGTTCGGGCCAGCAGGAAGACGTAGTCGGCGATGTGACCGTTGGTCGTGAACATCTTGGAGCCGTTGATGACCCAGCCGTCGCCGTCTTGCACGGCCCTCGTGGCCGCGGCCGCCACATCCGAGCCGCACTCCGGTTCGGTGAAGCCGAGTGCGATGGTGATGTCGCCGTTCAGTGCACCGGCGAGGATGCGCTCCTTCATCGCGGGTGTACCGATCTGCCGGATGATCGACGCCACCATCCGGGTGGTCTCGGACAGGTATACCGGCGCGTCCGTGCGCATGAGTTCTTCGTTGAGCGCCTGCTCTTCCCAAGCGTTCCGATCCTGCCCGCCGAGTTCGGTCGGCCAGCCGGGAGCGAAGTAGCCCTTTTCGACGAGCCCCTTGGCGAAGTCGTCGTCATGTGCGACACCGCTGCGGTAGATCCGCTCCTCGAAGTCGGGGGTCAACACGTCGTCGAGGTGGTCACGCACGCTGTCCCGGAAGACTTCGGTCGCGGCGTCGGATTGAAAATGCATGAGCGGTAACCAATCTGTCGCAGACGGGGCGTGCGGACGGCGCAGCCGATAATGTTACTCTCAAAACTGAGAGTATCCATATTCGCATGTGAGGGATGTCCGGTGGACCTGAGCCTGTCCGGCGAACAGCGACAACTCGTCGATTCCTTCGCCGCGATGTATACCCGCGAGTCGACGTCGCAACGGGTGCGTGCCGCAGAACCGCTCGGGTTCGATCCGAAGCTGTGGGAGACCCTCGTCCAGACCGGCGTCATCGAGATGGCGGTCGGTGAATCCCATGGCGGGTGGGGGGCTTCCGAGCTCGAGTTGGCGCTGATCGCCGAGCAATACGGCCGGGCGATCGCGTCGGCACCGGTCATCGAGGCGCAGATCGCCGCGCGACTGCTGGCGGCCTGCGGCGGGGACGACCTGTTGGGTTCGGCCCTGTCGGCGGACAAGCTCGTCACCTTCGCGCCCAGGCCTTATGGCGGCGATGTCTTGGCGCTGGCGCCCGGAGGCGCGGTCGCCGATGCCGTGGTGGCGTTGGTCGGCGGGCGTCTCGTCGCGTTGTCGAACGAAAACCGTGCGCACGTGCAGAACCTCGGATCCTTACCGCTGGCGGACGTGACCGTCCACGATGACGCCATCGTTCTCGCAGAAGGCGAGAAGGGACGCCGGTTGTTTTCGAACGCGGTCGACCTGTGGCTCACCCTTACCGCCGCGGCCCTCGTGGGCGCCGCGGCCAAGGCCGTCGAGATGGGTGTCGAATACGCCAAGCAACGCCGCGCGTTCGGCACTCCGATCGGCGCCTTTCAAGCCGTGTCACATCCGCTCGCGGACAGTGCCACCGCGACCGACGGTGCCCGTCTGTTGGCCTTCGAAGCGGCGTGCGCGTTCTCCGACGAACCGGACCGAGCGACCGAGCTGGCCGCGATGGCCTTCGCGTTCGCCTACGAGACCGCGCGTGACGCGACCTATCGCAGCCTGCACATCCACGGCGGCTACGGCTTTGGGATGGAGGGCGACATCCAGCTGTACTACCGGCGGGTCCGCGGCTGGGCCATGGTGTTCGGCGAGCCGGCGGTCGCCCTGGACCGCGTGGCCGACGCCCGCTACGGACCAGTCGCCGGCTGACTCGGCTCTGCCTATCGCGAGTGTGGGGTTGATGCACGCCTTGCCCGCCGAACGCGTGACGGTAACCCACGTTCGGCGCAGAGGGGAGGGCGCGGGTGCACGGTCGTCAGGATTCGACCCGCACCTGATCCTTGACCGACAACACGATCGGGGGAGCGGTCCGCCAGTTCGGCACGCCCTGCTCCTCACCGGCGGTCGCCCGTTTGTCCTCGCGCACGCCCACCCAGTGCGAGTGGTTGAGCTGGTGCAACGTGAAACACGACTGCAGCGCGTTGTAGAAGCCCATGTTGTCGACCGACTGATTGACCGACTCCTTGATGAGCAGCGCCGCCATCGTCGGCACCGTCGCGATCCGCCGTGCCATTTCCAGTGTGCGATCGGCCAATTCGTCACGCTTGAAGATCTTGCTCACCATCCCGAGCCGATACGCCTCCTCGATGTCGATGGCGTCGCCGGTCAACATCAGCTCCTTGGTGCGCCGCGGGCCGAACTCCCACGGATGGCCGAAGTACTCCATGCCACACATCCCCAACCGGGTGCCCACGACGTCGGCGAAGCGCACCTCTTCACTGCCCACGATCAGGTCGCATGCCCAGATCAGCATCAGACCCGCCGAGAACACGTCGCCGTGCACCTGCGCGATGGTGATCTTGCGGAGGTTGCGCCAGCGCAGGTTGTTCTGGAAGAAGTAGTGCCATTCCTGCAGCATGATCTTCTCCGCGCCCTCGCGCGTCCCGCCGTTGATGGCCGCCGTGGGATGCTGCTCCGGCCCCGGCATGAACTCGGCACGCGCCTGCTTGGAACCGATGTCGTGGCCGGAGGAGAACATCGGTCCCTCGCCCGCGAGGATGACCACGCGAACGGTGTCGTCGGCCTCGGCGCGGGCGAACGCCTCATCGAGTTCGACCAGCATCCCGCGGTTCTGCGCATTGCGCTGCTCCGGACGATTCAGCGAAATCCTAACGATCTGGCCGTCGTCGAACGTCTCCCACTTCAGAAACTGATACTCGCTCATCGTGTCCTCCGGATCAGGCCAATCTGGCAATGGTGTTGTCGTTTATTGAGAAGGTATGTTCTCACGAGTTGGATGGATCGACTGAAAGGGTGCACATGTCGGACTGCCAACGTAACCCGCGGGTGATCTTGTGGGGGCCAGGTCAGGTAGGTGTCGGCGCGTTGCGTGCGCTGATCGCTCACCCCGGTCTGGATCTCGCGGGCGTGGTCGTGCACGCCGAGGCCAAGGACGGCATGGACGCCGGTGCGCTGTGCGGCATGCCCGCGACCGGAGTCATCGCCACCCGCGACATCGATTCCGCGCTGTCACTGGACGCCGACGTGGTCGCCTATTTCGCCTCGGGCGACTACCGCTACCGGGAGGCCGCCGAGGACATCGCCCGGTGCCTGCGCGCGGGCAAGAACGTCGTGTGCACCTCGCTCGTTCCGATGTGTTACCCGCCTGCCGCCGACAAGGACACCGCCGAGCTCGTCGCGTCGGCGTGCGAGGAAGGGGGCACGAGCTTCTTCAACAGCGGCGTGGATCCGGGGTGGGCCAACGACGTCATCGCGTTGACGATGACTGGATTCAGCAGTCGCGTCGACACCATCACCATGCTCGAGATACTCGACTACGGCCCGATCAACCAGCCCGACATCATGTTCGACTTCATGGGTTTCGGCCACGCGCCCGACCATCCGGCGCCGCTGTTCGACACCGAGCGCCTCGCGGCGCTGTGGGCACCGACAGTCCATCTCGTCGCCGACGGCGTGGGCCTTCCTCTCGACCACGTCGTCACCACGATCGAGAAGTGGTTGGCCACCGAGCGGTACGAGGTCGCATCGGGCTGGATCGACCAGGGCACCATGGGCGGCATGCGGTTCAAGCTGGCGGGCATGGTGGACGACGAGGAACGCGTCGTGCTCGAGCACATCACACGCATGGGTGGGCAGGCGGCTCCGGACTGGCCGCGCCACCCCTCCCCGCACGGGGGTTACCGCGTCATCGTCGACGGGCTGCCCACCTACACCGTCGACATCGAAATGCACGGGCGTGGAAACAACATGCGTGGCTTGACGTATGCGACCGTGATGCGTGAGTTGAACGCCATCCCGGCCGTGATGGCCGCACCGCCGGGAGTGCTGTCGACGCTGGACCTGCCGTTGATCACCGGGCCCGTGCGCGGCGGCACATGGCGGGGCGTGCTACCCGGCACGACAACGCCGTGAACCCAACCCCGGCCGTGTCCACGGACGTCTGGACGGTGATGGAGACCGCGTCGGCGGTGCGGCGGTATCGCGACGAACCGGTCGACGATGCCACGCTGGAGAGGTGCCTGAAGGCGGCCAGCTGGGCGCCGTCGGGCGCCAACCAACAGCCATGGCGGTTCGTGGTGCTGCGCTCCGAACAAGCCCGTGCGCTCGTCACCGCGGCCGCACACCGAACGTGGGACGAGCTGCAGCGGTTCTACGGGATCACGTCCCCCGATGACGGTGCGGACGATCCGCGGTCTCGGGTACTGAGATCAATGGCCGACCACATGCGGAGCGGCGGCGCCGCACCCGGCCTGATTCTCTTCTGCGTCCGGCCGCAGGCCGGCGCATCGGAGCTGCAGCAAGGCGGATCGATCTTCCCGGCGGTGCAGAATTTCCTGTTGGCCGCCCGGGCCCAGGGGCTCGGGGCGGCGATCACGTTGTGGCACACGGGCTGTGAAGAGCAGTTGCGTTCATTGGTCGGGATCCCGGACGACTGGATGCCGGCGGCGTTGGTGACGGTGGGATGGCCGGCGGGCCACCATCACACAGTCCATCGTAAGCCGTTGTCGGAAGTGGCGGCGGTGGACAACTGGGATCAACCCTGGCTGCCCGACACCTCGCCGGATTGATCAGAAGAAGTGTCACGGGTCGGGTCGAACCGCACACTGACCTTCTGAAAGCCTTTCGCCCGTTCGGCTTTCGCCCGGCGGGTGTAGGTGCGCCGGTCGGCCGAGGTGAGGTCGACGTCGTCGGTGAACGGCGTCATCAGTGAACGGGGATACAGCTGGTCGACGCGCACGACGTTGAGTTCGGCGCACATCACCAACGTCACCGAAACCAGATACAGGAACGCAAGCAGGCCCAGAACCAACGCGAACACACTGTTGGTCGCGCTGGTCGACTTGACGACGTGGGAGACGTAGTTCGCACCGAACCACTGCAGCAGCTGCCATATCACCGCCGCGGTGAGGGCGCCGGGCAGTACGTCGCGGTACGACACGGAACGGGCGGTGGTGACGCGGAATGCGACCAGACAGATCAGCGCGTTGATCGCGACGGTGGCGACGGTGACGCCCACTTTGCCGAACCACCCCAGGCTGGCGGTCGCGTGGCCGACCGCCGACAGCACCGTCGCGGTGACCGCGGCCGAACCGAGCACGAACAGCAGCAGCAGGCTGCGCAGCCGCGACCGGATAGGGTCCGGGCGGTTGTTGCGGGGCACCGCCCATACCGAGTCCATCGCGTTCTGCAGCGCCTGCCCCACACCGAGGCCGCCGTAGAGGGCGCCGGCGATACCGACCACGACGGCCGTGGCGCCGCCGCTGAGTTGCTCCGGCCGTTCGAGCTGGCTACCGATAACCGGGAACTGGCCGAGCGTGGACTGCAGGATCTGTTGCTGTAGCTCCGGGTGGCCGACGAGTATCACCCCTAGCGCGGTGGTCAGCAGTAGTAGCAGCGGGAACAGGGAAACGAACGCGTAATAGGTGATCAGCGCCGCCAGATAACCGCCCTGATCGTCGACGTACTTGTAGATCACCGCGATGACGAAACCAACGCGGCGGTTGCGTCGCTGCAGCCGGTCCAGCCAGCCCACCATCCCCGGAATCCCTCCGCCGATGCGCTGTCGATACCCGCTAACCGGCCGGGTGAATCCCGAAGTCAGCCGTCCTCGTTGCGGCGCGCACGCGCCCGCCGCTTGCCTTCGTGCATCGCGGCGACCCGCGCGACGGGGATGGTCCTACCGTGCTCGATCAGATCGGCTGGCAGCGTCTGCGGTGCCGGCATCGCCTGCGCCCATGGGTCGCTGCCGCCCAGGACGTCGATGGCGTTGTGCACGGTGAAGTCCGCCGGCGTAATGCGGTCGAGGTCCGACCAGGCGACCGGGAACGACACCGGGGTGCCGAGGCGCAACCGGGGACTGTATGCGGCGACGACCGTCGCACCACCGGCGCGGGTGGAGTCGATGAAGACTTTGCCTTCGCGGTCGTCGACGATGAAAGCCGTTGTGGCGCGGGACGGATCGAGTGATTCTGCTCGCGCGGCGAGGGCGCGGGTGGCTGCCGCGACGTCGTCGACCGGTGCGCTGTCGTCGACAGGGACGAACACGTGCACTCCCTTTGCGCCGCTCGTCTTCACCGCTCCGGCCAGACCACAGTCCGAGAGCGCCTGCCGCACGAGGTGAGCCGCGGCGACGACGGCCGCGAAGTCGCTTCCCTCCGGCGGGTCGAGGTCAAGCACCAGATGCGTTGGGCGGTAGATGTTTTCTGCCAACCCGAGCGTGGGGTGATACTCGACGGCGCGCTGGTTGGCCATCCACAGCAACGTGCGCCGATCGTCGCATAGGGCATAGCGGACCTCGCGGTGGGAGGACTCGGCCCACATCGAGACGGTCTTCACCCAGTCCGGGGTGTACTTCGGCACGTTCTTCTGCATGAACGGCGCCCGCCCGCGCAGCACCCGCAACACCGTCAGGGGACGTCCCTCGAGGCCGGGAAGGATTCGATCGGATACCGCGTCGAGGTAATTGATCAGATCGCGCTTGGTGGCATCGGCGTCCGGGCTCAACGGTTGATCGAGGTTGGTCAGGTCGACCCCGGCGCGCTGCTCGGCGGCGCTCATGTCCTCACCCTAGGCGCGTGTCAGACGCTGAGCCGGCGATAGCGCTGCAGCCGCCGAACCCCCGCGGCCGAGACCACGCCGTGGTGCGGTGCCAGCGCCGCCGTGATGCGCGCGCGGACGTCGTCGACGTCGAGATGGGTGCCAATCGCGACGAGTCCGTTGGCGACCGCCGTAGACCGCGCGTTCGCGATGTGTACAGACGTGCCGACCACATTGACGACATAGCGGCGCGTGCGCTCTCGGTACCGGACCGCGACCGTGCCCTTGAGCCGGTACACGCCCGGGGGTGGCGTTTCGAGCAGGTCGATCAGCGCCGCGGGATCGACGCAACCGTTGCTGGTCACGGTGACCGAATCGGCGTGCACGTGCGGGTGGTCATGGGCGTCTTCGGTGTCGACGAGCAATTCGCGCAGGGAGAGCTGCTCGCCGACGTCGACGGATGCGGACACGTCGTACAGCAGAGCCGGGTCGACACGTCCGGCCGTGGCACCCACGACGTGTGCGTCCGGATTCCGTTCGCGCACGCGTTTTTCGATTCGCCCGAGCGTCTCGTCGCGGGCGTCCTCGGAGATCTGGTCGAGTTTGTTGACCACCACGAGCGTGGCCGCGCCGTATCGCGCAGGCGGGGTCGCGTGGTCGTCGACGGTGTCGAAATGCGCGGCGGCGTCGATGACATCGACGATGCCGCCGGGCCGCACCCGCTCCACCCCGCTGAATCGGATCATCCGCGACACCGCTATCGGGTCGGCCAGTCCGCTGGCCTCGATGATGATTGCGTCCAGGCCGAGTTTCGGGTCGGCGAGCCTGGCCAGCGCGTCGTCGAGCCCGCCCTCGTCGGGAAGGCAGCAGATGCAGCCCCCGGCGATCGAGGCCGGCTCGTCGACCTGCCCGGTGACCAGTGCCGCGTCGACGTTGAGTTCGCCGAAGTCGTTGATGATGACACCGACGCGGGCACCCGGCTGGCGCAGCACGTGGTTGAGCAGCGTGGTCTTACCCGCGCCGAGGTAGCCGGTCAGAGCGATGGCCGGAATCGTGGTCGCTGTCACGCGACACATGATCGCAGCGTTTCGATCGGGTGCGAACGGCTATCCCGCCGGGCGATGGCTGTTCCAGGATCTCAGGGCTCACCCAAAGCGGCGCCGACAGCGCGGCGCCCCCCGTGTAGCGGGCGGCGGTGGCCGTCGGGGCGGTTTTACTGCTCGCCGGAGTGCTGGGTTTCATCCCCGGTGTGACCACGGACTACGACGCCCTCACGTTCGCGGGTCACCACTCGGGTGCCCAGCTTCTCGGTGTGTTCAACGTGTCGGTGCTGGGTCTGCTGCTGGGCCGCGCCGGTGACGCGCCCGATCTCCTACGCGATTGAGCCATTGCTGTGCATCCGCCCACAGAGGGTTTCGGACCCCACAGCATGTGGAACCTTGACCCTTGAGAGGAGGCCCGAATGACGGACCACGACAAGGCCGGCCAGGCACGCGAAGGCCTGATCGACTCGGTGAAAGGCAAGGCCAAAGAGATGTT
This sequence comes from Mycobacterium lehmannii, assembly GCF_001499925.1. Lineage (NCBI taxonomy): Bacteria > Bacillati > Actinomycetota > Actinomycetes > Mycobacteriales > Mycobacteriaceae > Mycobacterium > Mycobacterium lehmannii. Next base: position 55,098 of record NZ_LQIR01000016.1, on the reverse strand, counting down.
TGGCGCCATCACCGGAAACGACTCGCTGACCGCCGAAGGCCAACTGCAGCAGGCCGAGGCCGAACGCCGTAAAGAAGCCAACACGATCGACGCGGTCGCCGACGCGGAGGCGCGGGAGGCCCGCAGCGATGTGGTGGAGGCCAAGCGCGAGGGCGCCAAGGAGCGCACCGCGGCGAACGCCGAAGCGGCCGCCGAAAAGGGCGCGGTGGAGAACCAGAAGGCCGCCCAGAAGCGTGCCGCCGAAGCCGCCGCCCATCAGCAGCTCGAGCGCGAGCGCACCCAGGCCGAAATCGACGCCGAGCGCAAGGCGCGCGAAGCCAGGGCCGAGCAGCGGGCGGGGGTGCACGACGCCGACACCCAGCTCGCCGGCGCGCTCGAAGACCACCGCGAAGCCGTCGAGGAGTCGGCAAGCGCGAAAGCGGAGGCCGCCCGTATCCGGCGGCAGGCCGAAAACCTCAACGACGACGCCTGAGCAGGGCGTAGAAGGAGCTTGAACCGATGAGCCTCACCGCTATTCCGAAGGCGGTGCTGAAGTTTCAGTACCAGGTGGCCCGTGTGCCGCTGCAGTTGATCGACGACCGCTTCGTCGCCCGGATGGACGACGAAGCGCCGGCCCGGCTGTTCTACGAGCGTTCCCTGGGGATGCTCGACACCGCGGTGGGCACGGCGCTCGGTGATCACGAGCTCCAGAAGCGCGGCGCCACCCTCGTCGAGCGCAGCGACGCGTTGCGCCGCGCGGCAGAACTCGACGCGGCCGCCGACGAGAACGTCAAGCAGGCGGGCCGAGAGCTGAAGGTGACCCGCGAGAAGGCGCTGCAGGACAAGCAGAAGACGTTCGAGGAGACCGAGGCCGAAGCCCGCCAGGCGCGCACCGATGCGCAGGAGCGCAAGCGCGCGGCGGTTGAGAACGCCGAGAAGAAGATCGCCGAGGACAAGAAGAAGGCTGACGAGATCGCCGAACAGCGCAAGAAGAACGTCGAGACCGCCAAGCGCCGCGAAGAAGAGCAGATCGACGCGGCCGAGCGCACCGTCGCGAAGGTGGCCAGCGCCAAGATGGCCGACGCGCAGGACAAGCGCGTCGATGCGGCCACGACGCGTGCGCAGGCCGACAAGATCGACGACCTCGCCGACGCCGAGAAGGAAAAGCGACAAGCCGACCGCTGAGGGGGGGTCAGATCCCGAGCAGCGACTCGATCCAACCTCGCGCGAAGTACAGCAGGAAGCCCGCGGCGACCACCCACAACAGTGGGCTGATCTCGCGGGCTTTTCCTGCTGCCGACCGCAGCACCACCCACGCGATGAAGCCGACGCCGATGCCGTTGGCGATCGAGTACGAGAACGGCATCGTGGCCACCGTCAGCACTACGGGCAGCGCGACGGAGAACTCGGAGATGTCAATGTGTCGCAGGTGCGATACCATCATCGACCCGACGATCACCAGCGCGGCGGCGGCCACCTCCGTGGGTACCACCGACGCCAGCGGAGAGATGAACATCGCGGCGAGGAACAGGACGCCGGTCACGATGTTGGCCAGCCCGGTCCTGGCGCCCTCGCCGATGCCCGCACCCGATTCGACGAACACCGTGTTCGACGAGGCCGAGGATGCGCCGCCGACCACGGCGCCCGCGCCTTCGACGATCAGGGCCGCCCGCAGGCGCGGGAAGGTGCCCTTCTCGTCGGCGAGCCCGGCCTCGCGGGACAGGCCCGTGAACGTGCCCATTGCGTCGAAGAAGTTCGCGAACACGAGCGTGAACACGAACATGGTCGCGGCGATCACGCCGATGCGACCGAAGCTGTCCATGCTGAAGGCGCCGACGAGCGAGAGGTCGGGAAGCGCGAACGGTGAGCCCGACAGGGTCGGGACCGACAGGCTCCAGCCTCCGGGCTTGTCCGCGGCAGAGCCGAGGTGCCAGATCGACTCGGTCACTACCGCAACGACGGTGCCCGCGACGAGTCCGATCAGGATGCCGCCCCGCACTTTTCGGGCCACCAGGATGCCCGTCAGCAGCAGCGTGAAGGCGAAGACGACGGTGGGTACGGTGCTGATGGAGCCGCTGCCGTTGCCGCCGAGGCCGACCGGCGGTGACGCGACGCCCGTCGAACCGATGAACCCCGCGTCGACGAGGCCGATGAACAGGATGAACAGCCCGATGCCGGCCGTGATGGCCAGCTTCAGCTGCATCGGTACGGCATCGAAGACCAGCCGCCGCAATCCGGTCGCCGCCAGTACGACGATGATGAGCCCGTTGATCACCACCAGTCCCATGGCTTCGGCCCAGGTGAGGGAGCCGACGAGCGTCGTCGCCACGAACGAGTTGATGCCGAGACCGGCGGCGAACGCGAACGGCATCCGCGCGATGAGGCCGAACAGGATCGTCATCACGCCCGCAGCCAGCGCAGTGACCGCCGAAACCTCGGCGAATCGCAGCCGATCGCCGGTGACGTCGGTGGAACTGGACAGGATGATCGGGTTCAGGACGATGATGTAGGCCATCGCGATGAACGTGACCAGCCCGCCGCGGGCCTCCGCGCCGACCGTCGTGCCGCGCGCCGAGATCTCGAAGAAGCGGTCGAGGCGGTTCATTTCTCAGACCCTATGGGGTGTCCTCGACACCCGTCATCTCGTGCAGGGCCCGCAGGAACGCTCGCCGGTCGGCGGGGGAGAGCGCCGAAAGCCACCGCTCCTCGCCGCGCTGGATCTCCGTCTGCACCGAATCTTTAAGAGCACGGCCGGCTTCGGTGATCTCCAGCAGACGCACGCGCCGGTCGGCCGGGTCGGGTACGCGCTCGATGTAGCCGCGCTCCTGAAGTTCGTCGAGCGTGGGGATGATCCGGGTCTTGTCGGCGCCGATGGCTTCGGCGAGTGCGGCTTGGCTGCGCACCGGGGACTCGTCGAGCGCTGACAGCACGGCGTAACCCCACATCGAAACGCCGTGTTCGGCGAGCACGGGGGTCTCCAGGGCGATCAGCCGGCGCATCAGCGGGGCGAGCATCGCCGCGAGGTCTCGTCGTCGCGGCTTGGACGGCATGCAGGAATATTAAGCGTTGACCAATGATAAGCAGAGGCATATCGTAAGCGTATGTCTACTATTACCGATCTCCGACCGTTCCATCGAACAGCGATCAACGCCAGCGTCGACATCGTCTCGCGAGTGACGGTCGATGACCTCGATCGTCCGACGCCGTGTGGCGGGTGGGACCTCGGCGACCTGTTGACTCATATGACCGTGCAGCACAAGGGGTTTGCCGCCTCCGCTCGCGGAGCGGGTGGCGATCTCGGGGTGTGGAGGCCCCTGACCGTCGCGGACGCGGTCCGCGCCAACCCTGGCGGCGCCTATGCCGCCGCGGCCGCGGAGGTGGTGGCCGCGTTCGCTGGCGAGGGGGTGCTGGAGGCGACGTTCGTGCTACCGGAGTTCGGCGAGGACGCCACGGTTCCGGGTGCGATGGCGATCGGTTTTCACTTCGTCGATTACGTCGTGCACGGGTGGGACGTCGCCCGCAGCATCGGTGTGCCGTTCGGATTGCCCGACGACGTCGTTGCGGCCGTCGTGCCACTGGCGATGGGGGTACCTGACGGTGAAATTCGAGACGCGGACAACTCACCGTTCGCGCGTGCCGTGGAACCTCAGGCCGGGGCGAGCGACCTGGATCGGGTGCTGCGCCACTTGGGCCGATCGCCCGATTGGCGGCCCGCAGGCGTCACCGCGGATCGATGAGATCGCGCAACCTCTCCGCCGGGACGACGGACGCGCCGGCCTCGCGTACCCGCTCGGCAAGGGTGCGGTCGGACGTGGCCACGCTGATATCGGCAGGCCGGTCGTCGGCGAGGACCAGGCGGACGATCTCGTCATCGGCCGAATTGGGCGCCGGGCGCGGAGCATAGGCCACGGTGACGGCCGACGAGTCGATCGGAGGCTGGGGTGGGCGTTCGAACACCACGGTGACGTCATCGCCGTGAGCACGCCAGGATTCCAACCGCTTGACCAGCGTCACCATGGCGCGATGACGATCACGCCACCAGCCGTCGGGGCGCGAACCGATCACGTTCATACCGTCGACGATCCACCGCATCGCGTGTCGAGGACCGGCGTCGGTCGACGGTGAAGCGGGTTCAGAAGGCGTGGCCGGTCTGCTTGGCCGTCGGATGCCGACGGCCAAGCAGGTAACCGAGCCAGCGAATATCGAGAAGCACCTGGTCGCCTTCCGCTATGCGGTCTTCTGGGTCAACAGCGGCAATGGGCGACGCCGTTGGTTGAGGTCGCTTGCGAACTGCGCAAGCGCATCGGGGACCGAATCGGCGACCGGCACACTCACTCCGGAAGCGCACAGCACGCGTTCGACGGCGTTGCTGGGGATGACAGTCCATTCCACATCGGTGTCGAAGCAGCACTCGTCGATGTCGTACATCAACGAAACAACCTGTCGCGCACACGAACTCACACCGCTGAGGTTAAGGACGAACGGCTTTTCCGCGAGGACGAACCGGCGCGCGAATGCGGTGATCCGTTCGATGTTGGTTTCATCGATGATCCCATCGATGGTCACGACAGTCGCCAGCTGGCGGCACACCGCATGAAGCTGGGCGCCGGCGCATTCGAATGACGGATTTCCGTACATCACTGCCTCCTGTAGCACCTCAACTCGACCTTGGTACTCAAGGTAAGCGGCCAACTTAAGGCCACCGGGAGCAGCGGCTAATACTTTCGTAAGAAGCGAAAGAGCCTTGAATCGTCAACTATCGCGCATCCACTGGGGTCCGGAGTAGTTCTCCCACGGGCTGTAGTCGGCCAGCAACTCCTCCTGGGCGGGGCGCTCGTCTTCGGGCACGTGCTGAAGGTTGATCCGGATGCGGTACCAGATCGAGCTGGGACCCCGCATACCGTCGACCAGAATGTCTGCCGGTTCCAACTTTTCGGCTGCGGTCGGGTGCCGTCGTCGCCATTCGTCCAACGCCGCCATCGCTTCGTCCTTGGTCTTTGTGCGGGCGATCTCGATGAGCGGCTTCGAGGAGACCCGCCGACCGGTTCCTGCGCTCGAACGTTTGGCCCCGCGTGGTGCCCTTTCCGCCGGACCGAGCCGGTCGGCGAGGTCCAGCAGCGCGTCCAGCGAGCCCGCTGAATCGTCTATGCCCTCCCAGGGGTCACCGTGTTCGGCGAACCGTTGTGGCACCGTCGCGATCGTGAACGTCTCCGGCAGGCATCCGGGCACCTCGCTCCAGAGCAGCGGCGTCGACACCCTGGCGTCAGGGGTCGCGCGCACCGAATAGGCCGAGGCGACCGTCCGGTCGAACGCGTTCTGGTTGAAATCGACGAAAACGCCCTCGCGCTCTTCCTTCCACCAGCGCGCGGTGGCGATCTCGGGCGCTCGCCGCTCGACCTCGCGCGCCACCGCCTGCGCAGCGAGCCGGACGAACTTGAACGGCCACCGCCGCTGGATGCGGGCGTAGATGTGGAAGCCCCGCGATCCCGATGTCTTGGGCCATGCCGTCAGCCCGTGGTCCTCGAGCACATCGCGGGCGACCATCGCGACGTCGATGATCTGGGGCCACTCGACACCCGGCATCGGGTCCAGGTCGACGCGCAGCTCGTCGGGATGCGCGAGATCGTCTGACCGAACCGGGTGCGGGTTGAGGTCGACGCATCCGAGGTTGACCGCCCACACCAGGCCGGCCGCATCGCGCAGCACCGCTTCGGCCGCCGACGTCCCTGACGCGTACTTCAACTCGGCGACGTCGATGAAGTCAGGCCGCTTCTTCGGGGCGCGTTTCTGGAACACCGCCTCCTCGGTGATGCCCTTGACGAACCGCTTGAGGATCATCGGCCGGTCACGCACACCGCGCAGGGCGCCGTCGGCGACGCTGAGGTAGTAGTGCATCAAGTCCGACTTGGTGACGCCGATATCGGGGAAGACCACCTTGTCGGGGTGGCTGATGGGCACCTGGTGACCCTCGACCTCAAGGTACCGGGGTGCGGCCATAGCGTCATGCTAGTTTCCCGGCCGTACTGCGACGCGGGTCACATATGGTGGGGACATGGCAAGACTCTCCGAGCTCCCGTCGCAAGCGCTCGCCAAGGCTCAGCAACTCGTCGAACGCGGGTCGGCCGAGCTGCACTACGCCACCAAGATGTTCGGAGCGGGCGCGTTCAAGATCGAACCCCCGCAGAACGTCGCCGGAATGCTCGCCGACATCCGGCGTTGGGGCGAGTTCGGGATGATCCCGGCCCTGAACGCCCGCCGCACGCCCGATCGCACCGCGATCATCGACGACTTCGGCGAGATGACGTTCAAAGAACTCGACGACGCCGCACATTCAGTGGCCAACGGCCTGCTCGAAAAGGGCGTCAAGGGCGGTGACGGGGTCGCGATCCTGGCCCGCAACCACCGGTGGTTCCTCGTCGCGCTGTACGGCGCCGCCCGCACCGGCGCGCGGATCATCCTGCTCAACAGCGAGTTCTCCGGACCCCAGGTCAAGGAGGTGTCCGAACGTGAGGGCGCCAAGCTGATCATCTACGACGACGAGTACTGCCAGGCCGTGTCCAAGGCGGATCCGCCGCTGGGCAAGTTGCGCGCGCTCGGCGTAAATCCCGATAAGGACGAACCGTCGGACAGCACCGACGAGACGCTCGAGGACTTCGTCTCCCGCCACTCCGGTAAGTCGGCGCCCAAGGCGACCAAGCACTCGTCGGTGATCATCCTGACCAGTGGGACGACGGGAACACCCAAGGGCGCCAACAGAAGTACACCGCCCACCCTCGCTCCCATCGGCGGCGTGCTCTCGCATGTGCCGTTCAAGGGTGGCGAGATCACCGCGCTTCCGGCGCCGATGTTCCACGCGTTGGGCTTCCTGCACGCGACGATCTCGATGATGTTGGGCACGACGCTGTTGCTGCGCAGGCGGTTCAAGGCCCAGAAGGTCCTCGAGGACATCGAGGAGCACAAAGTGACCGCGGTGGTGGTCGTTCCGGTGATGTTGTCGCGCATGCTCGATGCGCTTGACGACATGGATCGCAAGCCCGACTTGTCGTCGTTGCGGATCGTGTTCGTATCGGGGTCGCAGCTGGGCGCCGAGATGGCGCAGCGCGGGCTCAAGATGCTCGGACCCGTGATCTACAACCTCTACGGGTCGACCGAGATCGCGTTCGCCACGATCGCGCGACCCCAGGATCTGGAGAAGAACCCGGCCACCGTCGGACCGGTCGTGAAGGGCGTCAAGGTCAAGATTTTGGACGACGACGGCAACGAACTGCCCCAGGGCGAGGTCGGGCGGATCTTCGTCGGCAACTTCTTCCCGTTCGAGGGCTACACCGGGGGCGGACACAAGCAGATCATCGACGGGCTGATGTCGTCGGGCGACGTCGGCTATTTCGACGAGAACGGTCTGCTCTACGTCAGTGGCCGCGACGACGAGATGATCGTGTCCGGGGGCGAGAACGTGTTCCCCGCCGAGGTGGAGGACCTGATCAGCGGACACCCGGAGGTTGTCGAGGCCACCGCGGTGGGCGTCGAGGACAAGGAATGGGGTCACCGGCTGCGGGCCTTCGTGGTCAAGACCGACGGCGCCTCGATCGGGGAGGACGACATCAAGGGTTATGTCCGTGAGCATCTGGCGCGCTACAAGGTGCCGCGCGAGGTCGTCTTCCTCGACGAGTTGCCGCGCAATCCGACCGGCAAGATCTTGAAGCGTGAGCTCCGGGAGATGGACGTCGACGGAGGCGGCGAGAAAGCGAAAGCCGACGGAGGCGGCGAGAAGAAGGCCGACGAGCAGTCGGACGGGAAGGCCGACGAGAAGGCGGAAGCCAACCAGCCGGAATAGTCAGGCCGCGCCCTAATCGGCCATCGCGGCCGCGCCGGGAATCGACAGGCACACCAGCATCAGCAGGAGCAGGAACCATCCGGCGCCCTGCCACTGGACCCAGGTGCCCTGCGCCCTCCACTCGCGGTAGGTCTTGATGAACGCGCCGATACCGCCGAGCAACAGGATTGTGGGCACGGTCGAGGCGGCGACGACCGAGGTCTTCGACACAAGGGCGTAGATGACGAAGGCGACGGCGGCCACCGCGACCACCACCGCGGCATAGGTGGCAGCGGCCCGAAACGCTTTCGGCCGGTCCCAGCGTTTCTCGACGTCGTTGGTCATAACAGAAATGTTGCCGTCGGTACGTTCATTGAAACGCTCGTCAGGGATTGTTGACGAACGCGGACAGGCATCCGGGGATGTCGCGGCAGGCGATTACCGCCGTCTGGTCGGGCGGGCCACCACGTACTCGCGGCGGTCGAGGCCCGAAGTTGCACGACTTCGCCCAGGGGTTCCCGGGGATGATGCCGGGATAGCAGGGCGCGGACTGTTCGTGTGGCGTCGGATCGTCGGCAAGGACCGTCGGCGCCAGAAACAGCCCTGTCATCGCCGCCGTGCCGGCGACGACGCGGGCGCTACGGACACCGAGACCGCTCATGACTACCGCCAACCATTGGACGCAACCGCAGATCTCAGGCTACGCCGTTTCAGCAAGCGCCTTTACGGATCGCGCGGCAGTCCCAACAGGCGTTCGGCGATGATGTTGAGCTGCACTTCGGTCGTGCCGCCGTAGATCGTGGTTGCCCTGCTGCCGAGCAGGTACTCCGCCCACCGGCCGGGCTCCTGCTCCGGGTCGCCGACCGCGCCGTCGGTGCCGAACGAGGACACCGCGAACTCCGCGTAGCCCTGGCCGGTTTTCATCGACAGCAGTTTGGAGATCGCCGCCGACGGCATCGGATCGGCACCAGCGAGTGTGAGCAGCGTCGAGCGCATGTTGAGCACCTTGGCGGCATGCCCTTCGGCGATGAGCCTGCCCGCGTGGTTCTGCTCGATCTGGTCGAACTGCCCGTCCTGAAGGAACGTGATGAAGTCGGCCAGGCTGGCCAGGAACGGCGGCTCACTGCTGCCGATCGAAACCCGTTCGTTGGTCAGCGTGTTCCTGCTGACCTCCCAGCCGCGGTTCACCTCACCGAGCACCATCTCGTCGGGCACGAACACGTCGTCGATGAAGACCGTGTTGAACATCGCGTTGCCGGTCAGCTCGCGAAGCGGCTTAACCTCGACGCCCTCGCTGGCCATGTCGAGCAGGAAGTAGGTGATCCCATTGTGTTTTGGAGCGCTTGGCTCCGTTCTTGCCAACAGCGCGCCCCACTGCGAGTACTGCGCACCGGTGGTCCAGATCTTCTGCCCGGTGATCCGCCAGCCGCCGTCGACCTTGGTGGCCTTGGTCGTCAGGCTGGCCAGGTCCGAACCCGCACCGGGCTCGGAAAACAGCTGACACCAGATCATTTCGCCGCGGAAGGTGGGCGGTAGGAAACGCTGTTGCTGTTCGTCGGTGCCGAACGCGACGATCGAGGGGATGATCCAGGCCGCGATGCCCATCTGCGGGCGCTTGACCCTGCCGGTGTCGAACTCCTGGGCAATGATGATCTGCTCGACGGGGCCGGCCGCGCGTCCCCACGGCTTGGGCAGATGCGGTTGCACCCAACCGCCCTCGGCGATCGCGACATTGCGCTCTTCGCGTGAGATGGCTTTCAGCGCAGCCACTTCCGCGCGGATCTCGTCACGCAGCTTCTCGGTCTCGGGATCGAGATCGATGTTGAGTTTGCGCATCCCCGTGCTGGTAGCGGCGTCGACGACCTGCTGCGGGTAGTCTGCGTGCCTGCCGAAACCGGCCGCCAGCACCAGCGCACGCCGGTAGTACACGTTGGTGTCGTGCTCCCAGGTGAACCCGATGCCGCCGTGCACCTGGATGCAGTCCTGAGCGCAGTGCTGGGCTGCCTCGGGTGCCAGGGTGGCCGCCACGGCAGCGGCGAACTCGAATGCGATTTCGGCAGAGCCGGTTTCGGGGTCTTCTCCGCTGCGCACGTGCGCGGTGAACTCGTCGATGGCGCGGGCCGCATCCCAGACGGCGGCGGTGGCCCGCTCGGTGTCGGCGATCATCGAAGCGCACTTGTGCTTGATGGCCTGAAATTGTCCGATGGGCCTGCCGAACTGTTCGCGAATCTTGGCGTACGCCGCGGCGGTGTCGGTGGCCCACCGCGCCACGCCGATGCACTCCGCCGACAGCAGCGTGGAGATCAGCGCGCGCGCCAGCGGCCGGCTCAGGTTGCTCAGCACCCGGTCGTCGCTCACTTCGATGGCGTTCGCCCGCACGTGTGCCAACGGGCGCAGCGGATCGAGGCTCTTGACGGGTTCGATCTCCAGTTGGTCGGCATCGAGGATCACCCACTCCTCGCCGCTCTCGATGGCGACCGGCAGCACCAGCAGCGACGCCTCTGCGGCGCCTGGCACGGCACGCACTTCCCCGCGGATGACCAGACCGGCGGCAACGCCTTCGCCGTGCCGGGTGGCGGTCAGGCTCGAGTCGATGGCGTAGGTCGCGATCGTCGCGCCGGAGGCCAGGTCGCCCAGTTGTGGGGCGTTGGGGTCGTGTGCGGCGATCAGCGCGCTGGCGATGGCCGACGGAACGAACGGCCCCGGTACCGCGCCGTAGCCGAACTCGGCGGCGACGATGGCCAACTCGAGTATCCCGAAGCCCTGCCCGCCAACGTCTTCGGACAGGTGCACACCTTGCAGACCTTGATCGGCCGCGCCCTTCCAGTAGGGCGGCGGATTGGGAATCGGCGTCTCCAGCGCTTCGTGGAGCACCTCGGAGGGCGCCACCCGAGCGACGAAGGACCGCACCGAGTCGGCCAGGTCGCTGTGCTCAGGGTTGATGGCGATGGGCATACCTGCACCTCACTGTGACGGACCGTCCCTATTAACCGGTCGGTTGGGAGACACGATACCGTTCACGGCGTTCGCCAGTTCACGGCCGTCCCACAGCCGCCGGCAGTTGTCCAGACCGTGTTCCAGATACCTGCGCATCGTGTCGGCGGTGTACCAGGTGACGTGTGGGGTGAGCACGACGTTGTCGAGCCCGAGCAGCGGGTTGTCGGCCTCTACGGGCTCGGTGGCGAAGACGTCGAGTCCCGCGCCGGCCAACTTTCCAGACCGCAGCGCGTCGACGAGGGCGGGCTCGTCGACGATGGGTCCGCGGCTGGTGTTGATCAGGACAGCGCCGGGCTTCATCCGGTCCAGCGCTGCGCGGTCGATCATGCCCGCTGTCGCGTCGGTCAGTGGAAGATGCAGGGAGACGATGTCGCTGGCGGCCAGCAGGTCGGGTAGCGCACGCCAGCTCGGATGGCCGTCGTCGCGCGTGCTGGTGTGCAGGACCTCGGCATCCATCGCCTGAACGATTCGCTCGACCCTGGTGGCGACGTTGCCGTAACCGACCAAACCGACGGTGCAGCCCCCGATGTCGCGCACGGTTTCGCCCAGGCTCGGGTCGGACGGCCAACCCCGTCCCTCACGGGTGGCGCGGTCGAGTTCGGTCACCCTCCGCAAGGCGGCCAGCATCAGCAACACGGCACCCTCGGCTACCGACGGTGCGTTGGCCCCCGGCATGTTGGCGACCGCGATGCCCAGGGCGGTCGCGGCGTCCACGTCGATGGTGTTGACTCCGGCGCCCATCTTGTGCACGAGCAGGCAGCGTCGCGCTTTGGCGAGATCGTCTCCCGAAATCGGCCGAAGCACATGCCAGATCACCTCGGCCTCGGGAAGCTCCCGGTAGAAGGCGGTGTCGTCGTCCTCGGCGCAGTAGCGGATGTCGAGCCAATCGCACTGCGGTGCAACGAAATCGATGGCCTTCGCACCGGGAGTGAAATGAGCGAGGACCCTCAGCGGCGAGCGTTCGCGCGACGGGTCGGCGTCTAATGCCACCGCTTCACGATCCACTTGGCGATGGTATCGGCCTGTTCGCTGCGCGCTCCGGGAGTGGTGAAGTAATGATCGGTGTCGATGGACGACTGCGTCTTGTCCGAGCTGGCAAGCGCCTCGAAGATGTGCTGGGCGTCCGACGGGAACACGCCTGTGTCCTGGTCGGCGTTGATCACCAGAGCCGGGCACGTGATCCGGTTGAGGTGCGGTTCGGCGCGAGTCTGGGCGTGTCGAAGGCTCCACATGCCGATCCAGTTGCGCAATGTGCAGGCCGCAGCGATACCGCGTGCAGATCTGTTGGCCTGCATCGGTACTCCGGCATAACACATGTTCGGGGGTCGCTTCGTCGGCTCCAGGGCAGGATCGACCATGCGCGGGTCCGCCCATGTCCGCAACACCGTGAATGGGCGGTCGGAGAAACCGGCCGCCCGCACATGCTCGAGTTCGGCCTCGGCCCAGTCGGTGATCGCGTCGTTTCGTGCGATCTGGGCGGCACGGTACCGCTCGACGAACTCAGCCGAAAATGGCGGTCCGTTACTCTCGTCAAAGAGATCGAGGCCGGGATCGCTTGCGACCGCGTCAGTTTCGTCGACGACCGCCGCGTCCATCCAGGCGGTGAGCACATCGGGGCGGCCGGGATGCGCCGCGGTCGAGACGTACCCGTCGGCGGCGGGCAGGTCGGTCAGGCCCGTTGCGGGACGCATTCCCGGAAGCGGTGTCACATGTGGGTCGACGGCCTGTGCCTGGTAGGCCGCCATCAGCGAACCGCCACCGGAGTTTCCCAGCAGCACAATTGTTTCCACGCCCTGGACCTCGCGCAGCCATCGCACCCCGACGCCGATGTCGACGAGTGCATGATCGAGCAGGAAGCTGCTCTCGAACCCGCGATAGCGGGTGTTCCAGCCCAGGAAACCGATGCCGCGGGTGGCCATGTAATCGGCGAGATAGTGCTCGGAGAAATCGATCTGGTAGTGCGTGGCGATCATCGCGACCTTCGGTTTGCGGCCCACCCCGCGGTGATAGAGGCCCTGGCACGGATGCCCACCCGCACCCGCCCGCCTGGCGGTCGGGGAATCAAGACCGACGAACTCACGGATGACACCCGGCGTTGCGGTGCTCGACGGCGTTTTGGTCATCCGGACCGCCCCCTGCCGGGCCAAAAAGCAAGGGCTACAGGCTGTTCAACGATCTTGATGATCGGTCTGACCGGCGGTGGGACGCGCGGGACGATCGTCATAACGGTGCTGGTCCGTTCGTCATTGCTCGTGATTGCCCCTGATGCTAAATTCGATTTGCGTTTCTGGCCAGAGATTCGCGCTAGGAGGCGCCAGTGATCAGGCCCGACAATCCCAACACCGAGTTCGAACTCGGCGGCATCAACCATGTCGCGCTGGTGTGCTCGGATATGGCGAAAACCGTCGACTTCTACAGCAACGTCCTCGGTATGCCGTTGATCAAGTCGCTCGATCTGCCGGGAGGCATGGGGCAGCACTTCTTCTTCGACGCCGGTAACGGCGACTGTGTCGCGTTCTTCTGGTTCGCCGACGCGCCGGACCGGGTTCCCGGTGTTTCCTCGCCTGAGGCCATCCCGGGGATCGGGGATATCGTCAGCGCCGTCAGCACGATGAACCATCTGGCATTTCACGTGCCTGCCGAGAAGTTCGACGAATATCGGCAGCGGCTCAAGGCCAAGGGCGTGCGGGTCGGTCCGGTGCTCAATCATGACGACAGCGAGGCCCAGGTCTCGCCGACGGTGCACCCCGGTGTTTACGTCAGGTCGTTCTACTTCCTCGACCCCGACGGCATTACGCTCGAATTCGCCTGCTGGACCAAGGAGTTCGGCGAGAGCGACGCGAAGGCGACGCCGAGGACCGCCGCGGACCGACGCCCGAGGGTGACCGCCTGAGTCGGTCAGACGTCGTTCGTCGGCACACCCGAGATCGCGTTGATGTTCGCCGCGAGCCGGTCGATGAGTTGGTCGGCGTCTAGATCTAGGCGCCCCGCCAGCCACGTGCTGATCGTCTGGCCCACCCCGCCGACCGCGAAATGCGCCGTCGCTTCGTCGAGTTCGTTCTCGTACGGGCCGACCGCGCCCGCGTGCTGCAGCAGCAACTGCGCGAACAGGGCTGTCGACTCGACGCGTTTGCGCATGATCACCGTGTTCGACAATTCAACGCTGAACACCAGGCGACCCACGCGCTGATCTGCGGCGATGGTGTGCACGATGTTCGCCATCGCCGCGCGCGGCTGCTCGCGGGGCGGCGCGGCCACGACGGCCGCCTGGGTTGTCGCCGCGATATCGGCGATCACCCAGTCGTAGACCTGCCCGGCGAAGTCGTCCTTGTCGTGGAACGTTTCATAGAAGTAGCGCACACCCAGGCCGGCCTTGGCGCAGATCGCCCGCACCGTCAACTCGGCGAGATCTTCCGCACCCGCGCCGAGCAGCTCGAGGCCGGCGTCGAGCAGGCGCAGCCGGCGCTGCGCGAGGCGCTGGACCGCGGCGACGCCCCGATAGGGCCGTACCTGTGCCATGACCGCCATCTTGACACCCGGTACCGAGCGGAGGCAATATCAGGAAACACGTGTTCTCACATTTACGATAGGGGTCCCCCGATGGTTTCCCAGCCGATCGACCACGTCGGAAGACCGGTCAACGACGCGCCGCTGCCCGGGCGCAAGCTGCGTCGCAACGTCGCGCCAGGGGACGCCATGCTCGGGATCGGCCTGCTGTCGGGTCCGGCCAACGTGATCATGGAACTCTCGCGGCCGGGCGTCGGATACGGCGTCAAAGACAGCCGCGTCGAGAGTGGCCGCGCGGACCGGCACCCGATCAAGCGGGCGCGGACGACGTTCACCTATCTCGCCGTCGCGCTGGCGGGCACCGATGAGCAGAAGGCCACGTACCGGCGTGCGGTCAACCGGTCGCACGCCGAGGTGTACTCGCTGCCGGACAGCCCGGTCGAGTACAACGCGTTCAACAAGGATCTTCAGCTGTGGGTGGCGGCTTGCCTGTACAAGGGCTTCGTCGACGTATACCGGGTCTTCGTCGGCGAGATGGATGACGAATCGGCCGACCGCCACTACCGCGACGGTGCGGCGCTGGGCACCACGCTGCAGGTTCCAGAAGAGATGTGGCCCGCCGACCGCAAGGCCTTCGACGAGTACTGGCAGGAGTCGCTGGACAAGGTCCACATCGACGACGCGGTGCGGGAGTACCTGTGGCCGATCGCCGCGGGCCGGCTCGGCGAGCTCAAGGCTCCGGCATGGCTGCAGAAGCGCACGGATGCGTTCAGCCTCTTCATCACGACCGGCTTCCTGCCTCAGCGGTTCCGTGACGAAATGCGACTGCCGTGGGATGCGAAGAAACAGCGCAGGTTCAATCGGGTGATGGCCATGCTGGGCCGCATCAACAATGTGATGCCGCGATTCGTCCGCCAGTTTCCGTTCAACGTCCTGCTCAAGGATCTGGACTGGCGCGTGCGCACCGGCCGTCCGCTGGTGTAGTCAGTCCGGCGGCGATACCCGAAAGACTTCGGTGTCCTCGGGTAAGCCCTTGAGCCGGTGCAGGCCGAGGGATTCGAATCTCAGCCCGGAACCCGCGGACAGGTCACGGACCGTACGGCTGGCGAGGATCTCGCCAGCCGTCGCCATCGCTTCGATGCGTGCACCGGTGTGCACGGCGAGACCGGTCCATTCCCGTCCGCGGCGTTCGCACTCGCCGGTGTGAAGTCCGACCCTGATCGGGATGCTGCGCGAAGCCAGCGCCGGAACGAGTTCCAGAGCACAGCGTGCCGCCCTCGACGGCGAGTCGAAGAGGAGAAACACTCCGTCTCCGGTGTGGTTTGCGCGGACACCGCCGTGCAGAGCGGCGACGTGGTCGGTCACCGCGTCGTGAGCGTCGAGTCGGTGCCGCCAATGTGTATCACCTTGTCGGCTCAGCGTTTCCGTCGAACCGACGATGTCGGTGAACATCACGGTTTTCAGCAGCCGTTCGTCGGCGGGGCCGCTGGGACTCCTGCCGACGAACGTGAGCACGACCTCGCATAGTTCCTCCAGGACATCGAATCCGCCGTGCGAGCCGGCCGGCAGCGGATGGAACCGCGCATTGGGGATGCCGGCCGCCAGCGCCTGCGCGGCCTCGATGGCCACGAACCGGTCGTGGGGTCGTGCGACCACCAACGTGGGCGCGCGCACCGAGCCAAGGACACCGCGCACGTCAATGTCCACGAATGCGCGCCAGCGCAGCTTCGCCATGGCCGGGCTGGCGATCGAACGCTGCATCTTGCCGAACATCTGCCGAACGCCCGGTGCGTCGGCCATCGGCCCATAGAACAGGTCCGCGAGCGCTCCCTCACCCCAACATCTGTCGATCTCGTCGAGCTGCGCTTCGATCTGCGCCGGAGTGAAACCCCACGGGAAGTCCGGACAATCCTGGGAGAATCGAGCCGCGGTGGCGTAGAGCGCGAGGTGGCTGACGCGTTCCGGATAACGCGCCGCGAAGAGAATGCTGATCGAACCGCCTTCACTAGACCCGACGAGAGCGGGTCGGTCGACCCCCACCGCGTCGATGACAGCTCGCAGATCGTCGACCCTCTCGTCGAAGGTCAGCATGTCGCCGGCCGGATCCGACAACCCGGTGCCCCGTCGGTCCCACATGACGAACTGGCACGAACCGGCGACGATGTCGACAAGCGGTTTGTAGGGGCTGCCGGGCTCATCGAAGGTGTCCACATTGGAGACGGCCCACCCCGCGGACCAGACCAGCACCGGTCCCGAGTCTCCGAAGACCCGGTATGCGAGGCGCACATCGCCGTTACGTGCGTAGTGCACGCGCCCGTCGGCCACGTCAATATGGTGGCACCCGGCTGCTCAGCCCGCTGTCAGAATCGCGGCGTACAAAGAGGTACATGCGTACCGATGACGACACGTGGGACATCACCACGAGCGTCGGCTCGACCGCGTTGTTCGTTGCGGCCGCCCGTGCGCTGGAGGCGCAGAAGCCGGACCCGATCGCTGTCGACCCCTTCGCCGAGACGTTCTGCCGGGCGGTGGGTGGTGAGTGGGCGGACCTGCTCGACGGCCGGGCGCCCGGACACGCGCTCACCACCGATGACTTCGGCGCCGCTTTCGTAGACTTCCAAGCCGTCCGCACCAAGTACTTCGACGACTACTTCCGCGCGGCCGCTGACGCGGGACTTCGGCAGATCGTGCTGCTTGCGGCCGGCTTGGATTCGCGCGCGTACCGCCTGGACTGGCCCGACGGCACCGTGGTGTTCGAGTTGGACCAGCCGCGGGTGCTCGAGTTCAAACGGCAGGTCCTCGAAGCGCACACCCCGCGGGCCGAACGCCGTGAGGTCCCGGTCGATCTGCGCGACGACTGGGCCCACGCGCTGCGTGACGAAGGGTTCGACCCTGACGAACCATCGGCCTGGATCGCCGAGGGCCTACTGATCTATCTGCCGGCCGGCGCGCAACGCGAGCTGTTCACCGGGATCGACTCGCTGGCCGCGGCCGGCAGTCACGCCGCGGTGGAGGAGGCCGCGCCGATGGACGCGGGGGCCTTCGAGGCCAAAAGGGAAGAGGAGCGGTCCGCCGGAGAGGAGGACACGTTCTTCACCCTCGTCTACAACGAACAGCATGAACCCGCCGCGCAGTGGTTCGGTGCCCGCGGGTGGCGTGCCGAGGCCACACGCCTCGAGGACTGGTTGTCTGAGCACGGCCGGCCGGTGCCCGAGGAGGGGTCGGAGGCCGCGACGATGACTGGGACTATAAGCCTGGTGAGCGCTGTCAAGGCGTGAGCTTGTTCACCCGCTGAGCGGACCCCGTGCGTCTGTACAAGTTAGCTTAGTCAATGCTAACTTCGGGCGGAAAGTTAGCCTGCCATAACTACGGGGAGATCACGGCGCGTGCCGCTACAGACCGATTTTGCTGCGACTTCGCGCGTCGACCACGACGTGGTGAGTCGGTTCGCCACGTGTTGCCGAGCCCTCGGGCTATCGGTGCACGACCGTCGACGCCCGCCGGATCCGGTCGCGGCCCGATCCGGTTTCACCGAACTCACCCGCATCGCTCGCGAACAGTGCGATGCGTGGACGGGTCTGGCCGCGGCGGGGGATACCAGCGCCCGGGTGCTCGAGGCCATCTGGCAGACGGTCGCCACGGCCGGTGTGCTGCAGCGCCACGTACAGCTCGCCGAGGGCGACCTGGCATTCACCTACGACACCGGGCTCTACCTCAAGTTTTCGGCGTCGACACCCGACGACTTCCAACTGGCCTACGCGGTCACGCTGTGCGATGCGGGTGACTACGTAGGCGCCGACGAACTCGTCGAGCCGTTGATCACCCGACGCCCCAGCTGGCTGGACGCGCGGTGGGTGCGGATCGCGATGTACTACCGCGCCGAGCGCTGGTCGGATGTGGTCCGGCTGATCACTCCGATCGTCAACGACACGCGGCTGGACGAGACCTACGCACACGCGGCACGCGTCGCGCTCGGCACGTCGCTCGCCCGCCTGGGCATGTACGCACCCGCGCTGTCATACCTCGAGGACCCCTCCGGCCCAGTCGATGTCGCCGCGGTGGACGGCACGCTCGTCAAGGCGCTCTGCCTACGCGCGCAGGGCGAGGAGCTCGACGCGGCCGACGTGCTCGCCGAGCTCTACGCCGCGAACCCCGAAAACGAGCAGGTCGAGATCGCGCTGTCGGACACCTCCTACGGCATCCTGACGACCACGGCCGCGCGCATCGAGGGCCGCTCCGATCCGTGGGATCCCGCCACCGAGCCGAGCGAGTCCGAGTTCGTCGACCCCGGCGCCAAGGAGCGCAAGGCGCACCTGCTGCTCGAGGCCGAGGCCGAGCTCGCCGAGTTCATCGGCCTGGAAGAGGTCAAGTATCAGGTTGCGCGGCTGAAAAGTTCGGTCGCGATGGCGATCCGCCGCCAGGAGCGCGGCCTGACCGTGGCGCAGCGCACCAACCACCTGGTGTTCGCGGGCCCTCCCGGTACCGGCAAAACGACCATCGCGCGCGTCGTGGCCAAAATCTATTGCGGTCTGGGCATTCTCAAGAAGGAGACCGTCCGCGAGGTGCACCGAGCCGACCTGATCGGTCAGCACATCGGCGAGACCGAGGCCAAGACCAACGCGATCATCGACAGCGCGCTCGACGGTGTGTTGTTCCTCGACGAGGCCTATGCGCTGGTGTCGACCGGCGCCAAGAACGACTTCGGCCTGGTGGCGATCGATACGCTGCTGGCGCGCATGGAAAACGACCGCGAGCGGTTGGTCGTCATCGTTGCCGGTTACCGCAAGGATCTCGACGCGTTCCTCGACACCAACGAGGGTCTGCGGTCCCGCTTCACTCGCAGCATCGAATTCCCCTCGTACACACCGCATGAACTCGTCGAGATCGCGGTGCGCATGGCCGAGAAGCGCGACAGTATCTTCGAACCGGCGGCGCTCGCCCACATGGAAACGCTGTTCGGGCAATTGGCGGCGGCGACGACGCCGGACGCCACCGGCGTGGAGAGGCGCAACCTCGACATCGCCGGTAACGGCCGTTTCGTCCGCAACCTGGTCGAACGTTCCGAGGAGGAGCGCGAGTACCGACTCGATCATTCCGATAGCGAAGACTTCACAGATGACGAGCTGATGACCATTACCGATGAAGACGTCACCAAATCCGCCATTCCGCTGCTGCGTGGCCTCGGTTTGACGGTGCCCGAATGAGCACTCCGGACAATTCGGATCGCCGGGCGTTTGCCTCGCGCACCCCGGACAACGAGAACCCCGACCGGGTCGTGTACCGCCGCGGGTTTGTCACCCGTCATCAGGTGAGCGGATGGCGATTCATCATGCGGCGCATCGCATCCGGTGTCGCGCTACACGACACACGCATGCTCGTTGACCCGCTTCGTACCCAAGCCCGTTCGGTGCTCGTCGGCGCGCTGGTGCTGATCACCGTCATGGCTGGGTGTTTCGTGTTCTCGCTGATCCGGCCCGGCGGCGTCGCGGGCAACGACGCGATCCTTGCCGATCGCACCACCTCGGCCCTCTACGTTCGCCTCGGCGAGCAGCTGCACCCGGTGCTGAACCTGACGTCCGCGCGCCTGATCGCGGGCCGGCCGGACAACCCCTCGCAGGTCAAGACCAGCGAGATCGACCAGTTCCCCCGCGGCAATCTGATCGGTATCCCCGGTGCCCCCGAACGCATGGTGCAGAACACCACCAGTGACGCCGATTGGACGGTGTGCGACGGAGTTTCGGGACCGGCCGTCGGTGTCACGATGATCGCAGGCCCGCTGACCGACGGCGGCGAGCGCGCGAAACAGCTGTCCGACGACAAGGCGATCCTGGTCTCCACCCCGAGCGGTCCCAATGCGGGTACCTGGCTGCTGTGGAACGGCCGCCGAAGCGCGATCGACATGAACGACCGCGCGGTCACCAGCGCACTGGGGCTGGGTACCGCAGGCGCCGACACGCGGCCCGTCGCGCCCGGCTTGTTCAACGCGGTGCCCGAAGCTCCCGCGTTGATTCCGCCGGTCATTCCTGGCGCCGGTGAACCGCCGCGGTACCCGTTGCCGGTGCCCGCGCCGGTCGGTGCGGTGGTCACGGCCTACGCCACCGACAACACCCTGCGTCACTACGCGGTGCTCGGCGAAGGGCTGCAACCGATTTCACCGGTCATCGCCGCAATCATGCGTAATGCGAACTCGTACGGACTCGACCAGCCGCCGCGGTTGGGCGCCGACGACATCGCGCGTCTGCCCGTCGCGGACGTCATCGACACCGATGCCTATCCCGCCGAACCGATTTCGCTCGTCGACTCCGCCGATGCGCCGTTGACATGCGCGCAGTGGAAGCGCCCCGCCGATGCCACGAGCGCGACACTGAACCTGCGTTCCGGTGTCACGTTGCCGGTCTCCGATCAGCTGCGTCCCGTGCCGCTGGTCGGAGCGGGCTCGGGAACGACCGCAAACCAGGTGGTGCTGAATCCCGGGCGCGGCTACCTGGTCCAGACGGTCGGGCAGGACGGCGGGGGCGCGTCGACCTCACCCGTTGGCGGCGCAACCTTCTGGCTCAGCGATGTCGGGGTCCGCTACGGCCTCGACACCGACGGTGACGAGAACGCCATCGCCGCGCTGGGCCTCACCCCGCCTGCCCTACCGATTCCGTGGTCGATGCTGAGCCAGTTCGCGCCCGGCCCGACGCTGTCGCGAGGCGACGCGTTGCTGGCCCACGACGCGCTGGCCGCCGACCCCCGCCCCGCTGTCGTGAGGGAGACGCCGTAATGAGTCGGCTCATATTCGAGGCGCGCCGCCGCATCCCGGTGCCGACGACGCGCAAAGGCACCATCACGATCGAACCGCCGCCCGAGCTGCCGCGGGTGATTCCGCCGTCGCTGCTGCGGCGGGTGCTGCCCTTCCTGATCGTCATCCTGATCGTCGGCATGATCGTGGCGCTGTTCGCCACGGGAATGCGCCTGATCTCGCCGACGACGTTGTTCTTCCCGTTCGTCCTGCTGCTGGCCGCGACCGCGCTCTATCGCGGCACCGACAACAAGATGCGCACCGAGGAGGTCGACGCCGAGCGGGCCGACTATCTGCGCTACCTGTCGGTGGTCCGCGACAACGTGCGCGCGCATGCCGCCGAGCAGCGTGCGGCGCTGGAGTGGTCGCATCCGGATCCGGGCCTGCTCATCGACGTGCCCGGCACCCGCAGGCAGTGGGAGCGCGATCCGCACGACCCCGACTTCCTTGTGGTGCGCACCGGACTGCACGACGCGCCGCTGAACGCCTCGCTGCGGGTGAAGGACAGCGCCGACGAGGTCGACCTGGAACCGGTGTCGCACAGCGCGTTACGCGCGCTGCTCGATGTACAGCGGACGGTGCGGGCCGCCCCGACCGGAATCGACCTCGGCAAGGTCTCGCGTATCACGGTCCTCGGCGAGCCCGACGAGGTTCGCGGGGCGCTCCGCGCCTGGATCGCCCAGGCCGTCACCTGGCACGACCCCGCGGTGCTCGGCGTCGCACTGCTCGCACCGGACATCGAGAGCGACGACTGGTCATGGCTGAAGTGGCTGCCGCACAACGATATTCCCAATGCCGTCGACGGGGCAGGCCCCGCCCGCTACCTGTCGTCGGACATTCTTGAACTGCGCTCGCAGCTCGCCTCCGCGCTCGATGACCGAGCCCCTTTCGGCAGCGACGACGAAGCCGAGGTCAAGCACCTGCTCATCATCGTCGACGATCCCGACGTCGACACCACGGCGCTGGTCCCGCGCGGTGGTTTGGCCGGTGTGACCCTGGTGCAACGCGTCGCCGAGCCGCCGCACCGCGAGCAATACCCCGATCCGGAGCGGCCGATCCTGCAGTTGACCGATGGGAAACTGCAGCGCTGGCAGTCGGCAGGCTGGCAACCGTACGTCGACGCCGCCGATCAACTCGATGTCGCCACCGCCCGGCATATCGCCCGCCGGTTGTCGAAGTGGGACTCGAACCCGAGCCACGCGCGCACCGGCAGCACCGGCGTCGCGACCTTCTCCACGCTGCTCGGCATTCCGGACGCCGCGGCGCTGGACGTGGCGAGCCTGTGGGCGCCGCGGGCGCGCGCCGACGAACTGCGGGTGCCCATCGGCGTCACCGCCACCGGTGAGCCGCTGATCTTCGACCTCAAGGACGAGGCCGAAGGCGGTATGGGTCCGCACGGCCTGATGATCGGCATGACCGGCTCGGGCAAGTCCCAGACGTTGATGTCGATCCTGTTGTCGCTGTTGACAACCCACTCCGCCGACCGGCTGATCGTGATCTACGCCGACTTCAAGGGTGAGGCCGGAGCCGATATCTTCCGGGACTTCCCTCAGGTGGTCGCCGTCATCTCGAACATGGCCGAGAAGCGTTCGCTCGCCGACCGGTTCGCCGACACGCTGCGCGGTGAGGTGGCACGACGCGAGCAACTTCTTATGGAGGCCGGCCGCCGGGTGCAGGGCAGTGCGTTCAACTCGGTGCTCGAGTACGAGGCGGCCATCGCGGCCGGTCACGACTTGCCGCCGCTGCCTACGCTGCTCGTCGTCGCCGACGAGTTCTCGCTGATGCTCTCCGACCATCCCGAGTACGCCGACCTGTTCGACTACGTTGCGCGCAAGGGCCGTTCGTTCCGCATCCACATCCTGTTCGCCTCGCAGACGCTGGATGTCGGCCGGATCAAGGACATCGACAAGAACACCTCGTACCGCATCGGGCTCAAGGTGGCCAGCCCGGCCATCAGCCGCCAGATCATCGGTGTGGAGGACGCGTTCCACATCGAGGCCGGCCCCGAGCACAAGGGCGAAGGATTCCTGGTGCCTGCGCCGGGTGCGATGCCGGTCAAGTTCCGCAGCACCTACGTCGACGGCATCTACGATCCGCCGCGAGCGGAGAGGTCCGTCGTGGTGCAGTCGGTTCCGGTGCCGCAGCCGTTCACCGCGGGGCACGTCGAAGCGCCTGCCGACACGGTCGTAGTGTCCGATCCCGCCGCTCACGAGGAGCGTCCGCCGCGCAAACTCGTCGCCACCATCGGCGATCAGCTGGCCCACTACGGTCCTAAGGCGCCTCCGCTGTGGCTGCCTCCGCTGGACGAGCCCATTCCGCTCGACGAACTGCTCGCCCGCGCGGACGTGGCCGAGCGCGAATGGCGTTGGCCGCTTGGCGAGATCGACCGCCCGTTCTCGATGCGGCGCGATCCGTTGATCTTCGACGCCAGGTCCGCCGGTGCCAACCTGCTGATCCACGGTGGGCCGAAGTCGGGCAAGACCACGGCGCTGCAGACCTTCATGCTGTCGGCGGCAGCCCTGCACTCGCCGCGCGATGTGACGTTCTACTGCCTGGACTACGGCGGCGGTCAGTTGCGGTCGCTCGAAGACCTGGCCCACGTCGGCAGCGTCGCCTCTCCGCTGGAGCCCGAACGCATCCGGCGCACCTTCGGTGAGCTCGAGCAGTTGCTGCGTGCCCGCCAGGCGCGGGGGCACTCGGGTAACGGCCAGCGCGACGAGTATGGCGAGGTCTTTCTGGTTATCGACAACCTCTACGCGTTCAGCCGGGACAACACCGACACCTTCAACACTCGAAACCCGTTGCTGTCGAAGGTCACCGAGCTGGTGAACACCGGTATGTCCTACGGCATCCACGTCGTCATCACGACACCGAACTGGCTCGAGGTTCCGTTGGCCATGCGCGACGGTCTGGGCCTGCGCCTCGAACTGAAGCTGTCGGATCCGCGCGACAGCAATGTGCGGGTCACCGGTGCGCTGCGCCGGCCCGCCGAAGCGGTGCCCGCCGAGCAGCCGGGCCGCGGCCTGACCATGGCCGCCGAGCACTTCCTGTTCGCCGAGCCGGCGCTGCGCGACATCAGGGTGATCAACGCCCGCCACCGGGGTGTCACCGCGCCGCCGGTGCGGTTGTTGCCGCACGATCTCGCACCCGGTGTCGTGGCCCCGCTGTATCCGGCGCCGGAACAGGTCGTCATCGGCCAACGCGAGGAGGACCTCGCGTCCGTGGCGATGGCGTTCGACCAGAACCCGTTGTTGATGGTGTTCGGCGACGCCAAGTCGGGCAAGACAACGTTGCTGCGTCACGTGATTCGCACCATCCGGGAGAACTCCACCCCGGACCGCGTCGCGTTCACGGTGATCGACCGGCGTCTGCATCTGGTGGACGAGCCGCTGTTCCCGGACAACGAGTACACCCCGAACATCGACCGGATCACTCCGGCGATGCTCGGGCTCACCGCCCTGCTGGAGAAGCGCCGACCGCCTGCGGGCCTGTCACCGCAGGAGCTGAGCAGGTGGAAGTACCAGTCCGGCGAGGACGGCCACACCCACTACCTGATCATCGACGACGTCGACCAGATCCCGGATGCGCCGGCGGTCAGCGGGCCGTTCGTCGGGCAGCGGCCGTGGACCGGCATCATCGGATTGCTGTCGCAGGCAAGCGAGCTGGGCCTTCGCGTCATCGTGACCGCACGGGCCACCGGTTCGGCACACGCCCTGATGACAGCACCCCTGCTGCGCAGGCTCAACGAGCTGCAGGCGGCGATCCTGATGCTGTCGGGCAACCCGCAGGACAGCGGAAAGATTCGGGGACATCGGTTCCGGCGTCTGCCTGCGGGCCGGGCGATGCTGCTGGACGATGGCGATGCCCCCACCTTCCTGCAACTGGTCAACCCGTTCGCAGACGCGGTGGCAGGACGCACAGGTAACAACGGCAACAGTGGAAGGGAGTTCAACTGATGACTCTTCGCGTCGTTCCCGAAGGCCTCGCCGCGGCGGCGTCCGCCGTCGAGGCGTTGACGGCCCGGTTGGCAGCGGCACACGCCGCCGCCGCCCCCGCGGTCACCGCCGTGATTCCGCCCGCCGTCGACGCGGTGTCGATCCAGACCGCCGTCAGCCTGAGCGCCCATGGAGCACAGCACAATTCGATGGCCGCCCTCGGGGTGGAGGAACTGGGCCGCTCCGGTCTCGGCGTCGGCCAGTCCGGTATCAGCTATGCCACCGGTGACGCTGCCGCCGCGGCGAGCTACCTGGTCGCCGGAGGCTGACCGTGACGGCTCCCATCTGGATGGCCCTCCCACCGGAGGTCCACTCGGCCATGCTGAGCAGCGGGCCCGGTCCCGGTTCGCTGCTGGCGGCGGCGGGGGCGTGGCAGGCGTTGGCGGCTGAATACTCCTCTGCGGCAGCAGAGTTGACCGCTGTCCTCGGTACGGTGCAGGGCGGTGCGTGGGAAGGGCCGAGCGCCGCCCAGTATGCGGCCGCGCATACGCCGTACCTCGCCTGGCTGGCACAGGCCAGCGCGAACAGCGCGGCCGCCGCTGCGCAGCACGGGACCGCGGCTGCGGCGTACACCACCGCGGTGGCGACGATGCCGACGATGGCCGAGTTGGCGCTCAACAAGTCCACCCACGCCGTACTGCTCGCCACGAACTTCCTGGGCATCAACACGATTCCGATCGCGTTGAACGAGGCTGACTACGTCCGGATGTGGATCCAGGCCGCGACGACAATGGGCACTTATCAGGCGGTGTCGGGTGCCGCGGTGGCGGCCACGCCGGTCACGCCTCCCGCGCCGCTGTTGCTGGCGCCGGGCGTGGGCGAGGCGGGAGCCGCCGCGGCCGACGTCATGCAGGCCGGGGCGGCGGCCACCGCCGCCGACTCCGGCGGGGCACGGAACATCGCCGACTCCATCGCCGATCTGCTGCGCGAGATCATGAGGTTCTTCGAGGACTTCTTCGAATCGATCCTGAACTTCGCGCGTCAGTTTTTCGGCAACGTCCTGGATGTCCTCAGCGACTTCCTGAACGGCTTCTTCGGATGGCTCTTCAACCCGTCGTCGGGACTGATCCTGTTGTTCGTCCTCTACCAGGCGATCACGCAGCCGCTCGGATGGACCACGTGGTCATTGATCTTCAGCGCTCCGATCTGGCTGCCGCTGTTGATCGGCCTGATCGTCCAGTCGCAGACCCCGGAGCCGGTTCCGGCCGCCGCACCCGAGCCTGCGCCTGCTCCCGCGCCTGCACCCATCCGGTCCGTCGCCGAGCCGCGAGCCGAATCGCTTCCGCCGGTCGCCACCGTGGCGCCGACCGTTCCGGCGGCTCCGGCCGCTCCCGCGGCGTCGGTGGCCGCCGGTGCGGCGCCTGCGGGTGCCGCCCCAGCTGCGGCTGCGGCTCCGGTGGTGCCGTATGCGGTTGCCGGTCCAGACCCCGAAGATGGTGTCTCCCCGACGTTCCGCGAGGGCACCGGCTTGAAGGCGCCCGCATCTGACATGGCCGCGTCGGCCGCCGCCGCTGCCGCCGCATCGTCGCTGGCCAAACGCAAGGCGCGCCGCAAGCGGCCGCAGCCGATCCACCAACGCCAGTACGCCGACGCCTACATGGATTACGAACCCGACGAGCCCGAGGACACGGCCCCGCCGCGCGAGACGGTCCGGCGTCCGCATGTCGCCGCATCGGAAAAAGGTGCGGGCGCAGTGGGTTTCACCGGCGCTGCGACCAAGTCGGAAGCCGAGGAGGCGAGCGGGCTGACCGAACTCGCCGGCGACTCCTTCGGCGGTGGACCCACCGAACCCATGTTGCCCAGCGACTGGGAGCACAAGGGGGGAGAGAACGACTGAACCGAACTGACCGAAACTCATTCCGCAGAACCACAATCCGAAAGGAACATCCATGAGCCTCCTGGACGCTCACATCCCGCAGCTCGTGTCATCCGAGGCCGCGTTTTCGGCGAAGGCAGCCCTCATGCGTAGCACCATGGCGCAGGCCGAGCAGGCAGCGCAGTCGGCCCAGGCATTCCACATGGGCGAGTCCTCCGCGGCCTTCCAGGCAGCGCACGCGCGCTTCCTCGAGGTCTCCGCGAAGGTCAACATGCTGCTCGACATCGCGCAGGCCAACCTGGGCGACGCGGCGGGCACCTACGTGGCGCAGGACGCCGCGGCGGCCAGCACTTACACCGGTATCTGAACTTCGAACTGACCTAGACCGACAAGGGAGAACCAGATGTCTCAGATCATGTACAACTACCCGGCGATGCTGGCCCATTCGGGTGAGATGGCCGGATATTCGGGCGCACTGCATGCCGTCGGCGCTGACATCGCCAGCGAGCAGGCGGCTTTGGCCGGGGCCTGGCAGGGCGACACCGGTACGACCTATCAGGCGTGGCAGGCGCAGTGGAACCTTGCCCTCGAGGAACTGGTGCGCGCATACCGTGCGATGGCCGCCACCCACGAGCAGAACACCATGACGATGAGCGCCCGGGACCAGGCCGAAGGCGCCAAATGGGGTGGCTAACCGACGGTGGCAGTTAACGCAGTCGAGCTGACCGCGGAGCAGGCCTGGTTTGTCGCCGACGCGTCGGGGGCCGGCAACTACCCCTGGGTGCTGGCAATCACCCCGCCCTACAGCGACCACGCTGAGCGGGCGGAGTTCGAAGCCAGGCTGTCGGCCGAGCTGGTCGGGATGGGTGTGATGACCGCCGACGGTGTCGTCGAACCCCATGTCCGGCAATGGGTCACGACGACATGCCGGGCAAGGCGCTGGCTCGAACTCCGGTTCGTGCGCGGCTCGGGCAAGATGCTGCGCGGGCATGTTGCGCGCCGCGACGAGGACACCGTCGTCGCGCTGCGCGGCGGCGGCCTCGTGACGCTCAGCGCGTTGGAAGTGGACCATCCGCAGGCGTTGGTTCCCATCCTGACCGCCGGCCTGTCGGGGCGCCCGCCGGCCAGGTTCGACGAGTTCGCGATACCCGCGCGCATCGGCGCGCGCGCCGATGAACAGCTGCGAAACGGCGCGACGCTGGACGACGTGATCGACTTCCTCGGCATCCCGCCGAGCGCACGCGCAGTCGTCGAAGCGGCCTACGCGACCGACCGCAGCTATGTGGAGATCGTGGCCGGCGACCACCGCGACGGTCACCGCGTGAGCACCGATGTCGGCGTCAGCGTCGTCGACACCCGTGAGGGCAGGGTGCTCGTCCATCCAGCGAAGGCGTTCGACGGCGAATGGGTCTCGACGTTCACGCCAGGCACGCCGATGGCGATCGCCACCGCGGTCGAGCGGCTCACCGCGACGCTGCCCGACGGGGCGTGGTTCCCCGACCTGAAATTGACCCGAGACTTCGACTCCAACCAGAGAACGGAACACCAATGGCAGACAGTTTGAGCGGCGCGGCAGCGTCTTTGGCGGA
Organism: Mycobacterium lehmannii; assembly: GCF_001499925.1. Classification (NCBI taxonomy): domain Bacteria; kingdom Bacillati; phylum Actinomycetota; class Actinomycetes; order Mycobacteriales; family Mycobacteriaceae; genus Mycobacterium; species Mycobacterium lehmannii. The sequence goes on along the minus strand of NZ_LQIR01000016.1, from coordinate 26,618 downwards.
CCCGGCCCCGTCCCGGTCGATGCCGATCGTTCGCGTCGCAGTGCTCGCCGCGGGCGAGGCGGGCGGTCGAGTCACGGACATGGCGTTGCCGACCGAGCTCCCACTGCGCGAGATCCTGCCCGCAGTACGACGGATGGCGATGCCCGCCGACGAGGAGTACGGCGACGCCACCCCGGTGGTGCTGTCGCTGGCGCCGGTCGGCGGTGCGCCGTTCAGCCTCGACGCGACACTGGACACCGTCGGTGTCGTCGACGGTGATCTCCTGGCGCTGCAACCGCTTCCGGCCGGTCCAGCTGCGCCGCGGATCGTCGAGGACATCGGCGACGCGGCCGTCATCTTCTCCGCCGCCCGCGAGAAGCCGTGGGGTGCGGCACATATCGCGCGGGGCGCGGCCGGGGCGGTGATCGCGCTGATCGTGATCGCCACCGCCTTTGCCGCGGCGCACAACGAAATCGTCGGCGGCTTCGCCGGTCTCGCCGTGGCCAGCGGTGCGGCGGCGCTCACGGTGCTGGCCGCCCTGCTCACCTGGGGCCGTTCACCCCGGCTCGGCACGGCGTTGGCCGTGACGGCGCTTGGGCCGATCGCCGTGGCTCTCGCGCTCGGAGTGCCCGGCGACTTCGGGCCGTCACACGTGCTGCTCGCCGCCGCTGGCGTGACGGCCTGGTCGATCGTCAGCATCGTTGTTGCCCAACGGGCCATCGCGGTCTTCACAACGTCCACCGTCCTCGGTACCGGTGCACTGATCACTGCGGGCGCCGCGACGATCTGGCACCTGAACCACCTCGTCGTCGGATCCCTGCTCGTGGTGCTCGCGCTCGTGGTCACCGTCCAGGCGGCCCAACTCTCCGCCCTATGGGCGCGGCTGCCGATGCCGGTCATCCCCGCTCCCGGTGACCCGACCCCGGCGCCGCATCCGATGAAGGTGCTCGCCGATCTGCCGCGCCGCGTACGGATCAGCGATTCGCACCAAACCGGCTTCATCGCAGGCGGTGTACTGCTGTCCACCGCCGGGGCGTTGACACTGGCTGCACCGCAAGGAGTTTCGCCGTGGGCATGGTACGTCGTGGCCGCGGTGGCGCTCGGATCGGTGCTGCGGGCCCGCGTGTGGGACTCGGCGCCGTGCAAGGCGTGGCTGCTGAGCCAGCCGTTCCTGCTGGCGATCTCGTTCATGGTCGTGTTCAGCGTCGACGACCGCATCGGATCGGCATGGTGGGCGCTGCTGGCGCTCGCCGGCTTGGCGGTGGTCTGGGTGATCGTCGCGACGTTCCCGCGGGTCGCCTCGCCGGACACCTACTCGCTACCGATGCGTCGCATCGTCGGGTTCCTGGCCTCCGGTATCGACGCGTCGCTGATCCCGGTGCTGGCCTATCTCGTCGGACTGTTCGCCTGGGTGCTCAACCGATGAGGCATCGGTGATGCGCGACCGGTTGCGCACTGTGGTCGCGGCCACGGCGGCGATAGCCGTCGTGGCGGTGAGTTCTCCGGTCGCGCAGGCGATGACGCCACCCCAGGTGGATCCTGCTGTGCGGCCTCCGTCGGGCGCCGCCGGGCCCGTGCAACCACAGTCGCAACGCGGGCCGTGCGTCAGCGCTGGTGTGTTGCCCGGTAGCGACCCCGGTGTGCCGAGCTCCAATCAGACGTTGCTCAACCTCGATGGCGCATGGGAGTACAGCCGCGGCGACGGCCAACTCGTGGCGGTCATCGACACCGGCGTCACACCAGGACCTCGGCTGCCGAACGTGGAACCCGGCGGGGATTTCGTCGAGTCGACTGATGGGCTCAGTGACTGCGATGGCCACGGAACGCTGGTGGCAGGGCTGATCGCGGGACAGCCGGTGGCCGACGGATTCTCCGGGGTGGCGCCAGGTGCTCGCGTGCTCGCGATCCGGTCGACGTCGTCGCGGTTCTCCCCGCGCGAGATCGGCGAGAATCCGGCGACGGCACAGGTCGCACTCGACGTGGCGACCCTGGCCCGTGCGGTTGTCCGCGCGGCTGACCTGGGTGCGAGAGTCATCAACATCTCCGCCGTCACCTGTCTGCCCGCAACGGAGAACGTCGACCAGAACGAACTCGGTGCCGCGCTGCGCTACGCCGCCGTGGAAAAGGACGCGGTGATCGTCGCTGCCGCGGGCAACAACAAGATGGGGTTGAACCCGGGGTCGGCATGTCCGTCCAACCCGCTGTCGGATCCCAGCCGCCCGGAGGACCCTCGTAACTGGGCAGGTGTGACGTCGGTGTCGATACCGTCGTCCTGGCAGCCCTATGTGCTTTCGGTCGGTTCACTCGACAGCGCCGGGCGTCCATCGGATTTCACGATGGCGGGACCGTGGGTGGGGATAGCCGCGCCCGGGCAGGACATCGTCTCGGTGGGTAACGGCGAAGGCGGCGCACTCGCCAACGGGCTACCCGACGAGCGGGGCCGGTTGTATCCGCTGAACGGTACGAGTTTCGCGGCCGCATATGTATCCGGCGTTGCGGCCCTGGTACGCAGTCGTTTTCCCGAGCTGACCGCCGAACAGATCAGGGACCGGCTCACGGCCGGTGCACAGGGTGCGGCGCGAGCACCGTCGAACCTGACCGGTGCCGGACTCGTCGATCCGGTCGCCGCGCTGACGTGGGATGTGACAGCGGCCGTCGCCGGGAACGGTGAGCCGGAGCCCCAGCCCGTCGCCGCACCGCCGCGACCGGCCGCCCCCGACGAGACCCCGAAGGTGGTCGCGTTCGTGGGAACCGGTGTGCTGGCGCTGATCGCTGCCGTCACGGCCGCGGTCGCGGTCCACCGGCGAAGGAACCTAGACAACCAAGCGGAGGCATCGTGACCGTTCGAATTGCGCTGGCGTCGTTGGCCGTCGTCCTGGCGGCGATGGCATACCCGTGGGAGACGACCACGGATTGGTGGATCTTCGGGATCGCGCTCGCCGTGGTCGTCGTCGTGTTCGCATGGTGGCGGGGCCAGTTCGTCACAACCATGATCGGCCGGCGGTTGGCGGTACTTCGCCGCAACCACTCCAAGCCGAAGCCGCAGAGTCCGAAGCAGGCCAAGGTGGTGTTGCGGGTCGACGACCCGTCGGGATTCGGTGTGCCGCTGCCACTGGTGGCGGGCTACGTCGAAAGGTTCGGCGTCCGTAGCGAGAAGGTTCGCGTGACGAACCGCGATTCCGCTGGTGTTCGTACCACGTGGATCAGCATGACCCTGGATGCTGAGTCGAATCTGGTTGCTCTGCAGGCACGTTCACCTGAGCTGCCGCTGCGCGAGACTGCCGAGATCGCCGGCCGTCGCCTCGCCGATCACCTACGGGAGGCGGGCCTCGATGCGGTGCCCGTCAACGATGCGGATGCGCCGTTGATCGGAAAGGGTCGCGAGAAGTGGCGCGGTGTCCAAGACGAAGGCGGATTCGTGTCGGCCTTCGGGATTCCCGTCGACGACCGGTTGGGTGAGCGCCTCGACGAGGTGTGGTCTCAACCCTCTGAGACATGGACGGCCCTCGAGTTCAGTGGTTCGGCCGCGCAGCCGACCGTCGCGGCGGTGTGTGCGTTTCGCACGCCCGATCCCGTACGCGGGGCGCCCGTGTCGGGTCTGACACCGCATGGCGGAGTCCAGGGACCGTTGCTCACGGCGTTGGATCCCAAGGCCGTTGGCAGGCTGGACGTTCCGGCTAAGCCGGTTGCCGTCGATCTGCTGGCGCGCATCGACTGGCCGGCCGGATATCAGGCCGAACTCAGTCGAACATGAATCCCTTCATGAAGCGGGTCATCCTGCGCAGGTAGTCGGGCTGGCTGACGTGCAGGATGTGGTTGCCCGGGAACCAGTGGAACGCGCAGCGGTCCCAGTGCTCCCACAGCATCCCGGCCTGTTCCGGTGGCGCCAGCCGGTCACCGAGACCCGTGATGATCAACCGGCGGTCCTTGGGAACCAGCGGGGCGTAGTTCAGCGGTGAGGAGAACAGGGTGGCGCCGCCGGTGAGTTCCGCGTCGGTGCCCGTCAGTAGGTTGCGCAGTCCCACGACTTTGTTGGCGGGGAACCATTCGTCCACCGTCTGATCGGGGGCGACAACAGGTACATTGGGGATCACGGCCTGGATCCGGTCGTCGACCGCTGCGATGAGCGCTGACGTGTACCCGCCGAGCGACATGCCGGTCAGCGCGATGCGGTCGACGCCGGTGAACTCCAGATAGTCGAGGACCGAACGGAAGTCGTGCACCGCCTGGGCCATCGCCTCGGCGAAGCCCGAGAACCCGTTGGCGAAGAACCCGTAGCCGCTGAACGGGGAGCCCTTCTCGGCACGCGGACCGTGAAAGGGCATCGTGTACAGCAGGACGTCGTAACCCGACCGGAAGAACCACGGCAGCGAGAAGAACAAGCCGTTGAACAGATACGGCGAACCCATGAATCCATGGATCAGGCACAGGGTGGGGTGCGGCCCGTCATCGTGTCGCCAGTGCTGGGCGTGTACGACGTTGTTGCGTTCGAATCCGCGGCACTGGGTGCGCAAGTCAGGGTTGATCGCCTCGAAGCTGCTGTCGAAACGGATGTTCTGAACCTGACCCTTCGCGATCCATTCGGCCAGCGGGTTGGCTGCTCGCGATGCGACCCGGGGCGGCGAAGTGGGCGCGGGAAACGATTGCGCGGGATCCTTGGCCGAGGCCAGTTCGGCGTAGAACTGCAGCTGTTCGCGTTCGGCGCGTGACTGAGACCGGCTCAAGCCGCCGGCCAGCGTCGGCAGCATCGTCGTCGCGAGCAGGGATGCGATTGCAGTACGCAATGCGAGATCGGCCACGGCTGACGAGTCGACGATGAACCGCTGGCGCAGCGTCAGGTCGGCGCGTCGTGGCAGCCCTGTGCTGGCATCTGCACCGGGGACATCGGGAACGGGAATCGGCGGATCGACCGGGTTGGCCTCCGTTTGGCTCACTTCCGCATGGTATCCCGATTGGGCGGTGTCAAACTGTCAGCATGTGGGACCCCGACGCATATCTGGCGTTCGCCGACGAGCGCGGGCGTCCATACTTCGACCTGTTGTCGCGGGTCGCAGCCGACGCCCCGCGGCGGGTTGCGGATCTAGGTTGTGGGCCGGGCAATCTGACGGCATCGTTGGCCCAGCGTTGGCCGCAGGCACGGATAGAGGCGTTAGACAGCTCGCCGGAAATGGTGCGGGCCGCGCGGGACAGAGGAATCAACGCGAACGTCGGTGACGTCGGCGATTGGGTGCCGAAACCCGATACCGACGTCGTGATCAGCAATGCCACCCTGCACTGGGTGCCCGACCACGCACGCCTACTCGTGAGGTGGGCCGGACAGCTGCCAGCACGGTCGTGGATCGCGATGCAGGTACCGGGTAACTTCGAGGCGCCGTCACATCGCACGGTAGGAGAACTCGTCCGGCGGGACCGCTGGGCAGAACGACTGCACCACTTTCCGTTTCGGGAGTCGCCGGTGAAGGATCCGGTCGAATACGCAGACCTGCTCGCTGACGCCGGTTGCACGGTGGACGCGTGGGAGACCACCTACGTGCACGTGTTGACCGGTGAGGATCCGGTGCTGAACTGGATCGCGGGAACGGCGCTACGCCCGGTGCGCAGTACGCTCACCGACACCGAGTGGGACGAGTTCCGCAAGGAGTTGACCCCGCTGCTGGACGCGGCTTATCCGAAGCGGAGGGATGGCACGACGTTCTTCCCGTTTCGGCGTATTTTTGTGGTGGCTCAGGTGAACTGAGCGTCCCGTTTGTCAGCGCGTCGACGGGCACGGTGTCCGCCGTCATGTGGGAAGCCCTTCTTTTTCGGCATCCGCCCGGTAGCGGTCGACCCACGCGTCGGAACGTTGATCGGCCTGCCGCTCGAGAACCGGTTCCGGCGCGAGCCGGCGGTCCTGTCCGAGTGCTTCGAGGACGTCGCCAACAATCTGGGAAAGATTGCGCCACAACACCGGGTAGGGCACTTCCATCGGCGCTACCCCTTCCTCGGCGAACCAGTTGCGCCAGCCTTCTTCCTGGGCGCGCAGCATCGTCACGACATGGGCGATGGCGCCGGCGTGGTATTCGGCCCTGGCGTCGCGTGTCGGATCGGGCCGGCCTCGCCATACCCGGGTCTGCACCGCACGCCAGAACGAAACCGCTTGGGAGACCACGTCAGGACGGAACACATGGATGAGGAGCGGTTCGCTACCGATGACGTCCCGGATCGCCGACAGCAGGCCGGTACCTGAGCGGTAGGGCAGTCCACTGGCCCGGTCGAGCAGCAGCGGAGTCTGGTTCCACATCAGCTTGCCGCCCCAGATTCCGTTGGGGGTACGGCCGACCGTGCGGATGTAGTCGCGCCAGATCTCTGGGGGAGCGAGGTCGGGTTTGCCTTCGTCGAGCGGGTCGAGGAGGCGGAGAATCGACTCGTCGGTCACACCCTCGAACCACTGCCTGGGCTGTGGCGACTGGCTGGTGCTCGGCAGGTACTGAAAGAACTCGCCGGGTTCTCCGGCGACACCCGTCGCGCGCAGGGATTCCACCAGCAGCGTGCTGCCGCTGCGCTGAGAGGCCAGGACGAGATAGGCCGTCGGGGCTGACATGCGCGCAGCTTACCCACACGGCAAACATCCGACACCACATGCGGTTTCGCTCACGCTGAGCGTAATTATTGGTCGCTGTCTTCGTCAGTGACGCCGCGTTCGGCCGCGATTGCGGAGCGGCTCGGCAGCTGACCTTTGATACGCAGATATGTTTCGGTATAGCGCTCCGATATCCGGGTGCCTGCGAACTCCGACGGGATCACATCGTTGGTCTTGACCCGCCAGTCGTTGAGCAGCAGGGCGAGATCATCGGCGATCGACTCCGCATCGGCCGAGCCGTCCTGGCCAAGAAGGTTGTTCGACTCGTTGGGATCGGCGCGCAGGTCGTAGAGTTCTCGTTGCGGTCGCTCCGACCGGGTGAGGGGCGCGACGATGCGCCCGGGCGCACTGTCTGCGATATCCAACGGTAGATCGAGCAGCGGGCGCGCCGCGTAATTCTCGATGTAGCTGTATTCCTTGGTGCGGATCGCGCGGATCGGGTCGAACGAGTCGTGGTAGGTCTTCGTGGTGTACACCTCGGTGCGAACGGGCGCCTCGGGGGAGGCCAGCAGACCGGCCTTGTGCGAGAGTCCCTCGACGTCGGCGGGTACCTCGACACCGAGGAGTTCGAGCAGTGTGGGAAGCAGGTCCACGCCGCTGAACAACTCGTCGTAGACCTTCGGCTGGATGTTCGCGTCGCGCGGCGGACGCAGCATCATCGCGATGCCGGTGCCCGCGTCGTACAGCGTCGATTTGGCGCGGGGAAGTGCTGGGCCGTGGTCGGTCATGAACACCACCCATGTGGTGCGGTCGAGGCCGGTCGCCGAAAGGGTGTCGAGCATACGGCCGACGGCGGCATCGGCCACCGTGATCGACCCGTAGAACTCGGCGAGATCCTGCCGGACCTCCGCAGTGTCGGGCAGATACTCGGGGACGTCGACGCCGGTGGCATCGGCCGGTTCGTACCGGTCGCGCGGGTACGGTCGATGCGTCTCGAAGAAGCCCGCCGTCAACAGGAATGGCTTCTCGGGCGGGCCGGTGAGCCATCGTGTCGCCTGTTCGACGACGTATTCACAGTAGGAGTTCGAGACGTCGTACTCATCGAAACCGAGCTTCGCCGGATACGAGGTTTCGTGCTGCATACCGAACAAGGCGGTGTGCCAACCGGATTCGGACAGAATCTGCGGCAGCGTACGGACACCCGCGCGGTATTCCCAGCCGTGGTGGGCAAGGCCGACGAGACCGTTGCTCTGGGGGTAGCGGCCCGTGAACAGGGAACCCCGCGATGGGGAGCAGAGCGGCGCAGTCGCGTGCGCGCGGGTGAACAGAATGCTCTCGGCGGCGAATTCGTCGAGACGCGGACTCGACACGTCCTGGTGGCCGTAGGCACCGAGATAGCGGCCGAGGTCGTGCCAGTGAACGATCAGCACGTTGTCTCGGCGCCGGTCTGTCACGTCCCGTCCTTTCGTCGTCGACGTCCCCACTTCAACGTGTGGGGGCCGATCGGGCAAGCCTTCGACTCGATCGGCACGTTATCCACAAGCGTCCAGTTGGCGATGGGCGGGTTATCCCCAAGTCGAGATTCATCCACAGATGGGGCATGACCGCTGTTTGCGTGACGTGCGGGTCGATAGCTTCGAAATGTGTTCGATGAGTTGATGGCAGCGGCCGATGGCGCCCGGAGTGCGGGTGCGATCGGGGCGTGGGCGCGGGTGGAAAACGCCGCCTGCGCGCGCCGGCTGGCCGCGGCCGCCGAGGTGCTCGAGCGCCTGATCACCGAAGCCGGGGCCGTCGATCGCGAACAGTGGTGCATCGACAACTGGACGATTGCGGCCGCCGAGGTCGCCGCCGCCCAAGGCGTGTCTTTGGGGGTGGCCTCGCACCAGCTGCTGCTCGCCGACGACCTACGCCGGCGCCTACCGCGCGTGGCCGAGGTGTTTGCCACCGGGGCCATCACCTACCGCACGGTGGCCGCAGTGGCCCATCGCAGCCGCTTGGTGCGCGATGCGGGCGCCCTGGCCAAACTCGACACCGACCTAGCCACCCACCTCACTCAGTGGGGCACCCTGTCCACTGAGAAGCTGCACGCCGCCATCGACATCTGCGTGGACCGCTATGACCCCGCCGCGGTCCGGCGCACCGAATACGCCGCGCGTGGACGCCATATCGATATCCACGATCCAGGCGACGGATCGGGCACCGCCACCATCGAAGGAACGCTGTTGGCCACCGACGCCGACGCCCTCGACACACGCCTGGACGCCATGGCGGCCGCGGTGTGTGCCCACGATCCGCGCACCGCCGAACAACGCCGCTCCGATGCCCTGGGCGCCATCGGCCACGGCGCCGACCGCCTGGCCTGCGCGTGCGGGCGAGCTGACTGCGACGCGGCCGCGCCCACCGCCAGCGCGGTGCTCGTCCACCTGATCGCCCGCGAGGAGTCGCTGGGCGATGACACCCCGGCTCAATTGGACGGGCATGTGCTCTGCAGCCAAGAGCAGCCGCCGGCCGGGCCGGCCGCGACCGATCCGGGCTACCTGATGGGCAAGGGCCTGATACCGGCCCCACTGTTGGCCAGCAAGCTGGCCGCCACCGCCACCCTCCAACCCGTCATCCATCCCGGGCAGGCGGGCCCCGAACCGCGCTACCGCCCTTCAGCCAAGTTGGCGTGGTTTGTGCGCTGCCGCGACATAACGTGTCGGTTCCCCGGCTGTGACGTGGCGGCCACCGACTGCGATATCGACCACACCGTGGCCTATCCCGCCGGGCCCACCCAGGCCGCCAACCTCAAATGTTTGTGCCGCCAACATCACTTGTTGAAAACCTTCGCCGGCTGGCGCGACAAGCAATACCCCGACGGCCGAATCGAGTGGACCTCACGCGAAGGACAGACCTACACCACCCACCCCGGCAGCCGACTGCTGTTTCCCCAACTGTGCCGACCCACCGCACCGGCGGTCATCGACCACACCCTCGACACCGAGCACGACAGCGTCGCCGACCAGGCGCGCACCCTGAAAATGCCGCGCCGCAAACAAACCCGCACCCAAGCCCGCGACAAAGCCATCACCGACGAACGCCAACACAACGAGGCCGTCCTGCAAGCCGAAGCAGAGCAACGCGCACACGCGCGGAAACAGGGTGCGGGGTCCGAAACCGCCTGTGGTGAGGACTATTTTCCGTCCCGACCGCGACCACCAGACGACGACGACCCGCCGCCGTTCTAACGTTCTTACGCGGATGCGACTGCGGACAGCCGCCATTCCCCGGGCACGCCTTTGAGTCGATGCGCACCACGGTCCTCGAACTCGAGCCCTGATCCGATCACCAGGTCGCGCAGCGTGCTGGACACCAACACCTCGTTCGGTCCCGCCAGTGCGCTCACACGCGATCCGATGTGTACGGCGATCCTGCCGATATTGTCGCCGCGAATAGCGCAGCTGTCGGGAATGCACCCGGGCCTGGCAGCAGGACCGCTTCATCACTTCCGAGGTCGTCGAGGACCGCGGTGATGCTGTCGCCCCATTGCTCCAAGGTCGGCAGCGCGTCCGGCGTGACGGGATCGGATGCTCCGGTGCCCGGCTGGTCGAAGAAAATCAGGATTGCAGAAGTGTAGTTCCCGAAGAAGCGCGCTTACGCACGTTCGTGCAGCTGAAACCGGGACCGCTGAGGGCTACTTCCGCCAGTCGCTGCCACCAGCTGCTGAAGACCTTCGCCGGCTGGCGCGATACCCAATACCCCGGCAGCCGAATCGAGTGGACCTCCCGACACGGCCAGACCTACACCACCCACCCCCGCAGCCGAGTGCTGTTCCCCCATCTGCGCCACCGACGAGGCGCGCACCCTGAAAATGCCGCGCCGCAAACAAACCCGCACCCAAGCCCGCGACAAAGCCATCACCGACGAACGCCTAGCCGAACGGCTCTCTAGGGGTGGTACGGCACTCCTACGGCGCGGAACACGTATTCCGGCGGGACATCGAAGGACAGCGATCGCCGGGGGAGGCGCAAGAGAACGTCCTCGGGAATGGAGACCTTGTAATGCATCGAAAGTTCGCCGCTGAAGCGCGAATCGACGGCAGCGATGTCGACGTTGAGATGCATGCCGGTGGTGGCGAGCTCGGCGGTGACGGTCCCGGACTGCGGGCCGTTCCAACGCTGGTCGATGGTGCGGCCCGCCAGTTTCGGCACCGTCGACATCGTGGCGAGGACGCGCTGGTTGGTCAGGGCGAGCGATCCCGCGTAACTCGTGACGTTCCCCTTCGCGCGCCGTCCCGGGATCTTGCCGCTGAAGCGTCGGGTGACCGCGATGTACTCGGCGAGGAAGAGCACACCCTCGGTTTCCACCTCGGCCCGCATATCGTCGGGTAGACCGCCGATACGGAACAGCTTGCGCAGGAACACCGCCATGAGCAGCCACCCTAACGGCCCGATGACCCACGTGGTAGAGGTGGACGATGGCATCACACACACCGCGGCTGGTGGTATCGGCACTGGCCGCGCTCACGGTGTATGCCCTGCTGTGGATCGGTGTCGCACAGCAGTGGACGTGGTTGGCCGACATCGATTTCGCAGCGCTCGACGCCTTCTACCCGATCGGCGCAGACCATCCGGGATGGGTGCTCGGATGGGATATTTTCTGCCTCGCTCTGGGGCCGGGCATGTTCCGCGTGGTGACCATTGCTCTCATCGTCGTCGCGTTCGTGCGCCGCCGGATTCGCACCGCGATATTCCTGATCGTCACCGTTGAACTGGCCGGACTCGTCACCGAGATCGCGAAGGGAGCCGCCGACCGCCCCCGCCCGGACACCGCGTTCGTCACCGCGCTGGGAACATCGTTTCCCTCCGGCCACGCCCTCGGGGTGCTCGTCGCGGTCTTCGCCCTGCTGACCGTCGCTCTGCCCGCCGTGCGTCCGGCCGCACGCGCTTGGCTCATCGCCGCGGGCATCGCCATCGTCACCCTCATCGGCATCGGCCGTGTGGTGCTCAACGTCCACCACCCGACCGACGTCCTGGCCGGATGGGCTTTGGGCTACGCCTATTTCGTGCTGTGCCTCCTGCTCGTGCGGCCGTCGCGGCCGATCACGGAAGCGGACGAAACACCGGAAGCGCCCGGTATCGCACACTGAAGCTGGCGGTTTCGCACTCGGTTCCGATCTCACCGTCGTGCGCCAACAGCGTCGGACCGTCGACTGCGGTGAACTCGAACTCCGGTACTCGCATCTCGTGATAGAACGGGCTGCGTACCAGCCGGCCGAGCGCGACGTCGACCAGGATGCGCAGCTTGCTGAACCGGTGACCGGTCTCGAGGATCCGGACGTCCATCAGCCCGTCGTCCATCCGGTCCCGCCGCGACGGCGCGAATCCTGAAGGCAGATAAGCCGAATTGCCGAGGAAGAACAGAAACGTCTGCAACGTCTTGTTGTCGTAACGGATGCGGACCGGATCCTCGTGCCGCAACGTGTGATACATCGCGTAGAGCCCGGCCAGCGGCTTGCCGATCTTGCGCTCGTACTTCTCTCGCGTGCGCACGAACGCCGGATACGCCCCGATACTCGCGGTGTTGACCACCATCTGCTTCTCGTTCAAACACACCATGTCGACGCACGCGACGCTGCCTTGCCGGATCGCGTCGACGGTCTTTCCCACAGTGTCGCAACCGATGTCCTTCGCGAAGTGGTTGAACGTTCCCCCGGGGAACACCGCCAGCGGCACGCCCGCCTCGATGGCGGCCGCCGCGGCGCACGACACCGTTCCATCTCCGCCGCCGATCGCCAGAACCTCGGCGCGCTGAGCCGCCGAGCGCAACGCGGCGTCGAAGTCATCGTCATCGGAGAGCTCGACTATCTCCGCGCGCGGCAACGCATCTCGAACCTCTTCGACGATGTCTGCCCCGGTCCCGCTGCCCGATGCCGGATTGACGACCAGCACCACACCGGCCCCCTCCGGACGTGGCGGGGTCTCCACGCGCAGCGGGTCGGCTGTCGGAAGCCTCGTCGGCACCGCTGGAGGCACCACCCGCCCGCCCAGCACCGCGATCGCCGCGCCTAGGCCGAATCCGGCGATCACGTCCCCGGGGTAATGCGCGCCGACGGCGACGCGTGACAACCCGACGAGCCCCGCCAGCAGCGCCAGGGGGAGCCCGAGCGACGCGCTCTCCAGTCCGACAGCGACCGCGAAGGCGGCGGCGCTGGCGGAGTGCCCGGACGGAAGCGAGTTGGACGTGGGGCGACGCCGCGTGCGGCGCACCAGTGGGACGGAATCGAACAGCGGGCGCGGCCGTCGCCGGATGCGCTTGGCGCCCTGGTTGGTGATCAAGCTCGTCGCCGCGAGCGTGAGCACCCCGCGCACCGCGCCACGCCGCGCGCTCGGGTTGCCCGTGGCAGCCAGGGCAGCCGCGATCGCGAACCACAGTTTGGAGTGGTCGGCCGCGCGGGTCAGCGGCGGCATCACGGTGTCGAGCAGCGGGGTCGGTGACTCGGCGATCGCCTCGAAGATCTCTCGGTCGAGCGCGCCGAGACCGTGAGTGATTCGCCGTAGACCTGCGGGTCGGCCGACCACCTGCGCAACATCCATCTCCCCAACGTATCCACGACCATTGACAAATAATCTTGTCAAGCGCATCGTGGCGTCATGCTCGACGTGGAAGTGATCGACGATCCCGCGGCCGCGGTCAGTGCGCTGGACCCGATCCGCGGCCGACTGCTCGCCGAGCTCACCGAACCGGCCTCCGCGGCGGCGCTCGCCACGCGGGTCGGGATATCGAGGCAGAAGGTGAACTATCACCTGCGCGCACTCGAGGAGCACCGGCTCGTCGCCGAAGCCGGCGAACGCCGGTGGGGTGGCCTGCGCGAGCGCTTGCTGGTCGCGACCGCCGCGTCCTACGTCGTGTCGCCAGGCGCGATGGGACCCGTCGCCGCCGACCCCGGCCGCACCAACGACCGTCTGTCTGCCAGCTACTTGATCGCCCTGGCCGCCCGCGCTGTTCGGGAGGTGGGTGAGCTCTGGGCGGTCGCACGTGAGAAGAACAAGCGGCTGGCAACCTTGTCGATCGACACCGCGGTCCACTTCCGCTCACCGTCCGACCGGGCGGAGTTCACCCGCGAGCTCTCCGACGCGATCACCTCGCTGGTCGCGCGCTATCACGACGTATCTGATCCGCGGGCGCGCGGCTACCGGTTGCTGGTCGCCGCCTATCCCGCCCCGCAGGAGGACTGAAATGGTTTTGTACAGAGACGATTCCGGTATGCGTCGGGTAGCGTTGGAAGTGCTCGTGCCCGGAACGCCGGAGCAGGTCTGGCATGCCATTGCCACCGGCGCCGGCATGGGTGCCTGGTTCACGCCGACGACGGTCGAGGAACACGTCGGCGGCGCCATCAGATTCGACTTCGGCGACGAGAGCTGCGGTACGGAGGCCTCGGGCGGGAAGGTGACCGCCTGGGAGCCTCCACATCGCTTCGCTTACGAGGAGCACGACTGGAGCGGCGACGCGCCGCCGCTTGCCACCGAAGTGACGGTCACCAGCCGCTCCGGGGACCGCTGCGTCGTCCGGATGGTGCACAGCCTGTTCACCGATCGAGACGACTGGGACGACGAGATGGAGAGCTTCGAATCCGGTTGGCCAGGCGCCTTCGAAGTGCTCAAAATCTACCTCTCGGATTTCGCGGGCGTGCCAGCGTCGAGTGTCCGGGTCATGTCGGTTCATTCGGGTGGCGAGTCGCAGGCGTGGACGAAACTCACAGGGGCGCTGAACCTCGCGGGCGTGAACGTCGGCGAACATCGTGAATCTCCGCTCGACGCGCCACGTCTCGCCGGTGTTGTCCAACGCGTACACCAGGACAACACCGTTCGTGACCTGATATTGCGCATCGACGAACCCGGGCGAGGCGTCGCGGTTCTCGGCACCTGCACGCTGGCCGGGCAGACGAGCGCCATGGCCAGCATCTTCCTCTACGGCGACGACGCCGCCGCGATCGCAAAGAAAGAACACGACAAATGGTCGTCGTGGCTGCGTGGCTTACTCGAAGGGCGGGACACCGCGACTTAGCATGTGTCGGTGCGCCGACTGCTGACCCTGTTCTGCGTGAGCCTGCTGGCCCTTGCGGCGGCGCCCCTTGGCCGGGCGCAGACGGTGCCGTGGTTCGCGAAATCGGTGGGTTCGGCCACCCAGGTGATTTCCGTTGTCGGCGTGGGTGGTTCGAAAGCCAAGATGGATGTCTATCAGCGGACCGGTGCGGGTTGGCAGCCGGTCGCCGCGGGCATACCGGCCTGGATCGGCGCCAACGGCCTGACTCCGCAGAGCCATGACGGCGAAATGAAAACGCCGATGGGCGTTTTCACGCTGGACTTCGCCTTCGGCACCGCACCCAACCCCGGCGGAGGTCTGCCGTACGTGCAGGTCGGGCCGGACCACTGGTGGGACGGTGACATGAAGAGCCCGACCTACAACACCATGCAGGTCTGCAAGAAGGCGCAGTGCCCGTTCGACACCGACCCCGCCAGCGGCACCGAGAACCTCCAGATCCCTCAGTATGTGCACGCGGTCGTCATGGGGGTCAACAAGGCGCGGGTACCTGGCAATGGAGGCGCGTTCTTCCTGCACGCCACCGACGGCGGGCCGACGGCCGGATGCGTGGCGATCGACGACGGCAAGCTGGTCGAGATCATGCGGTGGCTTCGGCCGGGGGCGCTGATCGCGATTGCCCAGTGAGTCAGATGTTCAGTGCACGACCGGGTTTCACCTTGAAGTTCAGCGCCTCGAGTGACATCGACGCGTCGTAAGTGCGGTCGTACCCTGTCTCGCTGATCCGCCACCCGTCGCTCGTGCGCCGGTACCGGTCGTGGTAGAAACCCGCACCGATCAACATGAAATTGAAGTCCGGCGCGATCACCCGGTCCTGCAGGTACCACGTGCCCGTCGCTTCGTCGCCGTCGACGGTGATCTCGGGATGGGTGACGCGATGTTCGGTGATGATCTCGGGGCCCAGGGAGTTCCGCATGAACGTGACCAACTCGTCGCGGTTGGTGAAGTGATGCTCCTCGCCGATCGATTCGCCGTACTTGCCGACCACATCCTCGGTGAGGGTGTCGGCGAACTCGTCCCAGTGTTTGGTATCAAGTGCGCGCAGGTAGCGGTACTTCACTTGCTGGATCTCGTCGATGTCACCCATGCCCGACATTGCAGCACAACCGCCCCGGAACGCGTACATTCCGCTCATGAAATTTCTTGACGCCTACGTCCGCTCTCCGTTCGCGGGGCTGGCGCCGTGGATCCTCATGGCGGTCGTGGCAGGTCCCGGCCGGTTCGAGGAGGCTGCCTCGTCGGCGCTCGGCCTCAGCTTGCTGACGCTGTGGGTCGGCACGCGCCGCGGCGTGCCGGTCCATTCCCTCGAGGCGCTGACCATCGCTTATTTCGGTGTGCTCGCCGTGCTCGGGCTGCTCGCGCCGGATGGGGTGATCGACTGGCTACAGCTGTGGGCCGGCGAACTCAGCAACATCGTGCTGGCGGTATTCGCCGTCGGCACGCTGATCGTGCGCCGCCCCTTCACCATGGCCTACGCGAAGGACACGACACCTCGTGAGCATTGGGACACCGCACCGTTCCGGCGTATCAACTTCGCGATCACCGGCGCATGGGCCGCAGCGTTCGTGGTGTCGGCGATCTCGGGTGGGATCGGTGATGCCGTCCTGGGTGACAACGACAACTTCTGGACCGCTTGGATCATCCCCATCGGGGCACTTGTCTTCGCCGCGTCGTTCACCGAGTTCTATCCCGACTACGCGACCGGAGAGTCGAACTCGTGGTCGGGTGCCATCGACTGGCTGCCACCGTTTCTCACCGTCACCGGAATCGTCGGCTGGGTGTCGGACTCGACGTCCGACACCGTCGCGATCGCGCTGATTGCGGTCGGTATCGTCGGGTCGATCGCTGTTCGGCGCCTATTGCCGGAGAAGCCGATATCTACTGCGCCGCAGTGAGATTACGGGTTGCGGGCCCCTCGAGCAGGGTTCCGTCGGGTGCGAAGCGTGAGCCGTGCAGCGGGCACTCCCACGATTCGTCGGCATCGTTCCAGTTGACGATGCCGCCAAGGTGTGGGCACACCGGCGACACGCGGTACTCGCGGCCGTCGACCACGCTTCGCGCCTCCAGGTCCCATGGCGGGCCGCTGACCACGCCGCCCTCCTCTGGGGTGCGGTTGAGGATCCTGGTGACCGGAGTGATCCACCCGCGCGTCAGATAGAGCGCCACTTGCGCGTTGGTCTGCATCGCCTTGGGGATGCCCGACAACTCGTGCGGACTCCAGCTGTCGAAGGCCTGCGCCCAGTCCATCCGGCCCCCGAGGATGCGGCTCGACAGCGCCAGTGCGGCAGCGGTTCCGTTGGTCATACCCCACTTGTCGAAACCCGTTGCCACGAAGATCTTGTCGTTGCCGGGCAGGATCGGGCCCACGTAGGGCAATTCGTCGATGGGTGAGTAGTCCTGTGCGGACCAGTAATGGGTCTGCATCGCGCCGGGGAAGTGCAGCTTCGTCCACTGGTCGAGCTCCTGCACCGACGAGGCCGGGCTCTTCTCGTGGCCGACGGGATGCCCCGCCCCACCGGCGATCAACCGATCGCCGTCCGGCGTCGGCGCATAACGCAGCGACCTGGTCGGCGAATCGGCCGAGATGTACATGCCCCGTGTGATGTTGCCGGGCACCTTGTAGGCCATGCAGTAGGAGCGTTGCGGTTTGAGGCGAGCGAAGAAGCCGCCACGGTCCAGGATGGGGATGCCCGTCGCGAGGACACATTGCTTGGCGTGCACGTCGAATTCGTCACCTGCGGTGGTGCGCATATTCAGGGCCAGTTTGTCGCCCTCGTTCGAAACCTTCTGCACCCGAACGCCTTGCGCCAGCCGTCCGCCCCGTTCGTCGAGCTCAACGACCAGGCTGTCGAGCAACGGCATCGGGTCGAACTGTGCCTGGTCGGCCAACCGGACAGCACCGTGGAACGGGAACGGCACGTCGGCGTCGTCGACCCAGTCGACATCCAGGCCCGCGGCCTCGCACGCCTCGAGCTCCTGGCGCACAGAGGACACACCCTTCTCGGATTGTGCATAGGTGTAGGCGTCCTCGCGTTGCACCGACAGCCCGTGCGCCTCACAGTGCTGGACCAGCCACTCCAGGCCCTCGCGGTTGCCCTCGACGTACTGCTTGGCGGTGCCGGCACCGTGTTTGGAGACGATCTTCGACAGTTTGGTGCTCTGCAGCAGGCTGATTTTGGCGGTGGTGTTACCGGTGGCGCCGGCCCCGACGCGTTGTGCTTCGAGCACCAACACATCCTTGCCGGCCCGCGCCAGGAGCACCGCGGTGATGAGGCCGGTGATGCCTGCGCCGACCACGACGACGTCGGCCGACCGGTCCGATTCGACCAGCGGGTCGGGCGGTACCGGCCGCTCGACGCGGTTTGCTAGCCACAGAGATGTCATGGCATTGCAGGTACCCGTTTGGCTCACCCCAAAACCGTGGCGGCCGAACGGGGTTCGCACGGAGTGTCTGACCGGTTCCCGGAGGTCGGGGGACTATCGTGTGGTCCGTTATGAGCGACCCGTTGGGGTTGTCGATCGGGACGACGAACTTGGTCGCGGTACGCATCGACAATCGAGCCGATCAGCCCGTGCTCCGTCGTTCGGTATTCACCGTGCCGGACGGCACCTTGATGTCCGGATTCGTCGAGCGGGTCGGCGACGACGTGCCACTGGTCGCCGCCGACGGATCGTCACACTCGGCCGACCGGCTGTTGGTCGCCGCGCTCGCCGATCTCGTCGAAGGTAGCGGTGCGTCGCCGTCCGACGTCACGCTCGCCGTCCCCGCGCACTGGGGGCCGGCCACCCTGCGGACTCTGCGCAGCGCGCTGAGGGGCCATCCCGTTTTCGGGGCCGCGGGCGGGACCACCCGACTCGTTTCGGATGCCAAAGCGTCGCTGACCGCGCTACAGATCGATCTCGGAATCCCGACACAGGGTGTGGTGGCACTGGTGGACTTCGGCGGGGGCGCGACCGGCATCACGCTGGCCGATGCGGGCGACGCGTTCGAACCGATCGACGAGACGACTCGTCATACGGAGTTCTCCGGTGACCTTGTCGATCAGGCGCTGCTCAGCCACGTCCTGGCAGGGCTGCCTTCGGGCGGAGACGACCCCACGAGCACGGCCGCCGTGGGGGCGCTGTCGCTCCTGCGGGAAGAGTGCCGCAACGCCAAGGAACGGTTGTCGACGCACGAAGCGACCGACGTCGATGTGCAGTTGCCGAACCATCACTCGGCGGTTCGGGTGACCCGAGACGAGCTCGAGGCATTGGTCGCGACACCGCTCGAAGGTGTCTTGGCCGCGATCGATGACACGTTGCAGCGCAACAGAATTGGCTGGAAAGACGTCGCCGCGCTGATCGTGGTCGGCGGTGGCGCAGGCATGCCGTTGATTCGGCGGCGGCTGGCCGAGCACTCCGGCATGCCGGTGTTCGCCACCGCGCAACCGGGGCTCGACGCCGCCAAGGGTGCCGCGTTGATCGGCGCGTACACTTCGGCCGCCGAGGCGCGCACCGGCTTGGCGCCCGTGATTGCCGCGGACGCCCCGACGGGTCTGGCGCCGGTGCCGCCGACGGAGACCGAGTCGCCGGGGACATCGACGGTCGGCGCGCTGGCCTGGTCGCAGGACGACGCGGCGGACGACCCCGTGCCGTACACCGGCTCGGGTCCCTACGAGACCCCGTATGACTCCGGGCCGATGCGCCCGCCGCCCGTGCAATACGTGGCCGCGACGACGGGGCCGATCGACGAACCCCGGATCTGGCAGCGGCTGCCGGGGGTGGTGATGGGCGTTGCGGCGGCCATCGCGGTGGTCGCCGTCGGCGGGGTGGCGATCGCCCTGACCAGCGCGACCGGCAGTACCGGCGTGACTGAGGCGCCGCGGACCGCGCCGGTTCCGCCGCCGTCGGCACCGCCGCCCGAACCGGCCGCACCCGAGGCGCCGCCGCCTCCCGTCGAGACCGTCACGCTGACCAACGCCCCGCCCCCTCCGCCGGTGACCACCGAAGCGCCGCCGCCTGCGCCTGCTTATGTACCGCCTCCGAAACCGCGGTTACGCGACCGCATCATCGAGCGGATCCCGATCATCAACCGGTTCCACGAGCCGGAGTACACGTACGGACGTTAGGCGCTAGGGGCAGGCGGCCGGTGCGTCGTCCCGCACCGCACGGTCGGCAGGCAACGTGTAGGTGACCGTCGCCTCTGCGTGCTCAAAGCCCTTGTTGGACACCACATGTGGGACGCCGGCAGGGACGAAGATGGCCTGCCCGGCGCCGAAGACCGCAGGTACGCAGCCGCCGGCCGTCTGCAGACTCACCTCGCCGCCGTTGATCACCGAGTACTCCGGGCCCGGGTGGGTGTGCCAGCCGCTGCTCGACTCCGGTGCGAGCACGAGGTTCTGCACGTAGAGGGTGGTCGGCTGGCCCACGGAGACGATTGCGATGGGCGCATCCGTCGTGCCCTTCGCCAGGTCGGTGCGCTCGATGTCGCCCTCTGCGGGTGTGGCGGCCGCCGACGGCGCTGCCATCGTCGCCGTGATCATCAGGGCCGCCGCGACGGAATGTAACCGGTTCATCGCCGCATTATCCGACAGCTGGGGCTAGGGCACCGGCTGGTAAGGGTTCTGCGGCACCTGGATCGGAATCGGCACCGGCACGAACGGCACGGTCAGATAGGTCGTCGTCATCGGCGTGGTGGTCGCCGTGGCGGAAGAGATCGTCGTGGTGGGCGCGGTGTACGCCGGGGCGGGTGGTACGTAGGCCGGTGGTTCGTAGACCGGTTCGGCTGGGGGAGCGGCGGGCGGCGGTGGAGGGGCGGCCACCGCGATGGTCTGCGCGACGACCGGCTTCGCTTCGGCGGGCGTCGTGACCTTCTTGCTGTGGATCTCGTTCTCGATGGGCCGCGGCGCCTCGTCCGCGACGGCCACGGCTTCCTCGTCGGCGGCGTGCCTGTCCTGGCGCGTGGACGCGCTGTCGCCCGTCAGGGTCAGGCCGACTGCTGTCGAGGTCGACACCACGAACGTCACCACGGCGGCGGCGAGAACCGATGCCAACGCCCCGACCCGCGACGGTGCTTTGGTCGCCGGGGCGTCCAGCCTGTTCACCGCACGCGCGGACGCCAGCGCCGCTCCGCGTGCCAACGCCAGGTCGGCTTCGGCGGCGGAGTACACCGGGGAATCCGTCACGTCGCCGAGCGTGGAGGTGATCAGCTCGACATCACGGGCCGACCCGACCACGAAAATGGCCTGCGGCCGCCATTCGTTGAGCTCGAGCATCGCGATCACGCTGCTGGGAAGCTCGACGACGTCCGCGCCGTCAAGAGGTCGTGCGATGCGGTCGACGGTCACGCCGTCGCGGTCGACCATCGCGACCACCGCGGCGTCGGGTTCCACGATGCACACCGCGACGTCGTCGTAGTCGGCGATCTCGGCGATGCCCGCCGCAAGTACATCGCCCGCTTCCAATTCGGAGACCGCGATCGCGTTGCCGTATCCGCGGGCGGCAAGTGCGTCGAGCACATCGGACGCCACGGCTTCGGCCTCGTTGGTCCAGGTGACACCGATGGAGTGGATCGAGCCGTCGGCGACATCGGCGAGCGCCACGTTGAGCAGATCGTCGGGATCGACCTCCGCGTCGAGGTCGAACGATCCGCGGTCGACGGTGGCTCCTTCGCCGGTGGTGCCTTCGACGAGCACCCACCGAACCGTGCTGGACGTCATCGACAGGCCGAGCACGAGGTCCATATCGTGTCCCCGTTCTTGCGGTGAATCAGGCTCTGAGGCTACTCCGCCCGCAGGTGGCATTACCCAATCAGTCCGTCCCCGAACAACCGAGGATCTACGGGCGGAACGTCACACCGCCGTCGACGCTGATCGTCTGCGCGGTGATGAAGCTGCCGTCGTCGGAGAGCAGTAGCGCGGCTAATGCGGCGACGTCGTTCGGCGTCCCGAACCGGGACTTGATCATCTGCCGTGCGCGGGCCTGTTCGACGACGCCGTCGGGCATCGGCTGCTCGTCGAACTTGTAGTGCCAGATCAACCCGGGCGCGATCGCATTGCATCGGATGCCCTTGGGTCCGTACCGACGCGCGATGTGTCGCATCAGCGCCAACTCGGCCGCCTTGCTCATGGCGTACGACACACGGGTGCCTGCGCCGTTATAGGCGTCGATGGAAGCGGTGAAGACGAGCGAACCGCCGCCGCTGTCGACCATCGCGGGGATGGCGTGCTTGGCGCAGATCACGAACCCGCGGGTGTTGACGCGCATCACCTCGTCGAACGCTTCGAGCGGAAGCTCGACGACCCCACCGGGCAGATAGGCGTCCGCGGCATTGGTGAAGTTCACATGCATGCCGTCGAGGCGACCGAAGGTGTCGACAGCCAGTGCGACCGCCGCGATGACGGACTGCTCATCGGAGCCGTCGAGATGCGTGCCGCGGCTCCGCTCTCCCGCCGGGTCGATCTCGTCGGTGACGTGTTTTACCAGCTCAGCGTTGATATCGCCGAGCACCAGACGGGCTCCCTCGTCGGTGAACCTGCGCGCCAGCCCGTTTCCGATGCCGCCGAGGCCGGCGATGATGATGACCTTTTCTTCGAGCAGTCCCGCCACGCTTGGAGATGATCCACCCTGGTCGAGCGCCGGCCCAGTGGATCGTCCCGGATTGCGGCAAATGTAACGATTTGGTATACAACCCTGCGTGGGTCGGCACTCCGTAGCCAAGAAGCGGCGCACGTCACCAATGGGCGTGGCCGCAGTGCTCGGCCCGGCCGCCGTCTTCTTCGCGGTCGGGGGAGACGTCCACCTTCAAGCTCGTCCGGCGCCCGAGAGCAAGCCCGTCGTCGAAGAGGTTGCCGACAGCCAACCGTGCTGTTTGGAGATCGTTGCGGCCCCGCCGATAGCACCCGCGGCCGCCATCGGTCACGTCAGTCCCGGCATTGCGCCCGACGCCATGGTTGCGGCGGCGCGCTACCGCACCGTCGATCGATCTCTGCCGGTCGGCATCGCACCCGAGGGCGGTCTGCAGGTGAAGACGATCCTGGCGTCGCGGGCAATCAGCGAGGCCTTCCCCGAGATCAGCAATATCGGTGGCGTGCGACCCGATTCGCTGAGATGGCATCCCAACGGCCTGGCGCTCGACGTGATGATCCCCAATCCCGGCAGCGCCGAGGGGATCGCCCTCGGCGACGAGATCGTCTCCTACGTTCTGCGCAACGCGAAGCGCTTCGGGTTGCAGGATGCGATCTGGCGCGGTGTCTACTACACGCCAGATGGCGCACAGCGAGGCGGCTACGGCCATTACGACCATGTGCACATCACGACCCGCGGCGGCGGTTACCCGACCGGGGACGAAACCTACCTGCGCTGAAGGGTGTCGCTGCCTATCGTCACGTCAGTGATGCCCGCCGTCGGGCTGTTGGCTGTCAACCGGTGCCGGAGCGGCGTCGGGTGCGGCAGGGGCGGTGGGCGCCGGAACGCACGTCGGAGTGCCATCGACAATGGATTCACTTCCGCTGCATGCCGGTTCGCCGACCGACTGTGCAGGCGCATCGCTCAGCGCAATGACAACGGGAACCGCGGCGAGCGCGCATCCGAGAATCACCGCACCGGCGCATCGGCTAATAGGTTTTGAGAGTTCGGACATCAGGCACCTCCTTCGACAGCCTCGGCAGGAAACCTTGGCTAATTCGAGGCGCTCACTGCGAGGCTGAGGCGAGACTATCGCCAATGTGCCGATGAATTCATGGAATTGACGCGCACGCGTGAACAAAGCATGACGGACCTTGTGCTGAGCTTGGTCCAGGAGTTTCATTGGATTTCATCCGGGAAGTCCCCAGCGAATCCAGCTCGCCCCCGGAGAGGCGGATACCGGCTATGGCTGAGAACCTCACACCGCACTTCGAAGAGGTGCAGGCCCACTACGACCTGTCCGACGACTTCTTTCGACTCTTCCTCGATCCCACCATGACTTACAGCTGCGCGTACTTCGACCGCCAGCGCGACATTCCACTCGAGCAGGCACAGCTCGCGAAAATGGACCTGTCCCTCGGCAAGTTGGGTCTGAGGCCGGGGATGACGCTGTTGGACGTCGGCTGCGGGTGGGGGAGCACGATGCGTCGGGCCATCGAGAAGTACGACGTGAATGTGGTCGGCCTGACGTTGTCGGCCCATCAGGCCGCGCACGTGCAGAATATGTTCGACGCACTGGACACCGAGCGCACCACGCGGGTGTTGCTGCACGGTTGGGAGGAGTTCGACGAGCCCGTCGACAGGATCGTCTCCATCGGGGCCTTCGAACATTTCGGGTACGACCGCTACGACGACTTCTTCGCCATGGCCCACCGCGTCATGCCCGATGACGGGGTGATGCTGCTGCACACGATCACCATGTTGACCGCTGAGCAGATCGTCGAACACGGGCTGTCGCTGTCCGACGAGCAGGCGAGCTTCAACGAGTTCATCGGCAGGGAGATATTCCCGGGCGGCCAGCTGCCCGCGATCGAAATGGTGGAGTTCCACGCCGCGAAAATGGGCTTCACCGTGACTCGCAGGCAATCGCTGCAACTGCACTACGCCAGGACCCTTGACCACTGGGCCACGGCGCTTGAGGCGCACCACACTGAAGCCGTCGAGATCCAGTCCGAAGAGGTCTATCAGCGATACATGCGGTATCTCACAGGCTGTGCCAAGGCTTTTCGAGACGGCTATATCGACGTCAACCAGTTCACCATGAAGAAGTAAGGGAGCCGATTCCCGCCGCCCCTCCGGACGGCAGCGTGAAAGTGCTTGCCGTGCAGCTACTTCAAGCTGTGGGTCAGCCGACTTTTCGCAGCTGGAACGGGCTTTGAGTCACGACGCCGCCCGCGCAGCCGTAATTGGAGTCCGAGGAGAGCACGCCACCGAGCGTTGTGGGATCGACCGACATCGACACCACGGCCGGTTCGTAGCTGCCGTCTTCGCAGGTGAGACCGCCGGGCTTGGAGACGGTGAAGTTCCAGCGGCCGCCGGAGAACGTGGCAGGTGTGCGCCATCCCTGGTTACTCGCGACCGTGCCGGTACAACCGGCAGGACCGCAGCTGGTCGCGAAGGTCAACACCAGAATGGAGTCGCCGTCCACTTCGGTGTAGGACCCGTTGAGCAGCGGAGGATCGGCGGACGCCGTCCCGGCGAGTGCAACGCATGCGATAGCCGGTAGGGCGACCGCGATTGCCAACGTGTGCAAGGCCTTTGTCATAGTGACTCAGGAATCTACGGTTCCGTCAGGCCATTTCACGGTGACGGGACACGGTAATACCCGGTTGTGTCCGTCATGTCGCTGAATCGAGACCTTCGACGCGTTCGGCCGTTACGGCGCCGGCTTGCGCCGACGGCCTGACAGGAGGAAGTACACCACCGCGCCGATCGCCAGCGCGCCGGCGATGGCCGCGCCGATGGCCACCGGCTTCACCCACCTATCTTGGGCCGGCGCCGCAGTTTCGTTGTTGGTCAACTGAACCTGGTACCCGGGGAGGGGGCCTTGTGACGGCGCGACCAGTCCCGGTAGTTGCTGCGTGCTGGTGATCTCGAACAAGCGCTCACCGCCTCCGGTCTTGGTCCAGCGCCCCCACGCGGTGGTCTCCTCGTCGAGTAGCACGCGGTGGCCACCGACCGACGGATCATCGCCGAGATCGGCCAGCGTCTTGACCCGGAACGGCTTCGACTCTCCGTCCTTGTACTTGAGCTGCACGAGCACGTTCTTGAAGGTCGTCGGCGGCTTGGGTTTTGGCGGGGGCGGCTGACCGGGGGCCGGCTGATAGCCGCCACCGGAAAAGCTTCCAGTGGACACCGTGACCGGCTTGCCGGAGGGATCCCGGTTCACCGCCGTGAAGCTGTACACGCCGGGATTGGGCACCGTGAGTACGGCGCGACCACTTGGCGGGACGTCGACGACGCGGGTGGTGTTGTTGTACGGGTAGATGATCTGCATCGGCGTTTTGTACGGATTGGTGAAGACGGGCCGGTACCAGCGGTCATAGCCGGTCCACCTCGAATTCCATTGCGTCACCGGGCTGCTCCACGTCGAGGACGTAGTGGAGGTGGTGGTTGTGGTGCTGGTGAACGACTCCAGCGATTCGGTGAGTTCGGTGACCTCCGTCTCCGACGCGGACTCCGACTCGACGTCCACCGCATCGGCGCCGTGAGCCTCGTCGAAGTCCCCCTGCGACACCTCGGCGATGTCGGGGTCGGCGGTGTCGGCATCGATGGCCGGGTCGGCGATGTTCGTGTCCGGGTCGCCCGGATCGCCCGGATCACCCGGCGCCTCGCCCGGTTCCGGCTCGTCGGGTGCTTCGGCCGGCCCCGGTTCGTCGGTTGCTTCGGCCGGCCCCGGTTCGTCGGGCGCCTCGGGTGCGGGTTCCTCTACGGGCGCCGGTGCCTCCGGTTCGGGAGCCTCGTCGACCGGCTCGCCTGGGTCCACCGGGGCCGGTTCTTCGACAGGTTCGGCGTAGGAGCCGGAGTCATCGACGATCTCAGGGGAGTCGCCATCGTCGTACGGATCGGCCAAAGCGGGCGGTACGGCACCCAGCCACATGGCCGTCGTTACTGCGACGGATGACAAGGCGAGGGCACCGCGTCGGTAGCGGGCGCTTCGAGTGTCGGTCACGTGATCTCCCGTCGGGTACCGCCTGGCGCGCGTATTGGTACAGACTTGCGACCTTGGCAGATTCTTCGCGGCCATGGAGGCAAACACGCCGCGGAAGTCCCAGCGGCGCCGCTCTGCAGGCGTTCCCGCTATGCGGCTCTTCGCTTCCTCAGCAGTGCTCGCATCCGCCTCGAAGCCGACGAGGGTCGTGAGGCCCTTTATCCGGGACGAATAAACCCGCCGGCCCTGGTGGGGCCGGCGGGTGGGGGGTGGGGTGGTCAGTGTGCGGTCTTGACCTGGGTCGAGGAGACCGTCATGGGCTGGGTGAAGTACCCCAGGTTTTGTTCCTACTCGGTTGCGAGGGCCGGGGTTGGCTGGCTCGCAGGTTGTGAGGTGCCGGTG
>NZ_LQIR01000015.1:0-72376 GCF_001499925.1 Mycobacterium lehmannii | reverse complement strand
AGGGCGGGACGCCGGCCGCCCCAGTCGCTCCGGCCGCCAACGTCGCCCCCGGCGTCCCGCCCAGCACAGCGGCACCCGGTGCCGGCACGGTGGGTGCCCCTGCGCCCGGTCCGGTTTCGACCGCACGCGCCCAACGCGAGGCCATTGCGGCCGCCACCCTCCGCGGGCCATCCGGCAGCGATCCCACTCAACTCGCCCAACGAATCGCGGCTGCCCTGAACGTCGGCATCACCGACATGGGGTTCTACTGGGTCACCGGCCTCGCCAAGGACGGCACCATCGTCGTCGCCAACAACTACGGCCTCGGCTACATCCCCGAGGATGTCAAACTGCCCGACCGCGTCAAGATGGCCACCGCCGACGAAGGGATCCCCGCTCATGTTCGCGGATCCTGGGCGACGTATCCTATTCTCGCACTTCATGGTTGGGCCCAGCACCACAACACCGAACTCCGCGCCGTCATCGCGACCGAGGACCAGTTCAAGGGCTTCGACCCCGGCGCGCCCCGGATCGTCCTGCGTCCCGACGACATCCCCGAGAGTGGCCGGATGGACGGTCGCCATCGCCTACAGGTGATATCCCCCGACGCGGCAAGCAAATTGGCCGCTATCACGCCCACCGGCCTGTCCGAGGTGCTGCCTGCACCGCCCACCGACGCCACTCCCCCAGAAGACCGGCGCGCGCTGCTGTGGTTCGAGGTCTTTCGTCCCTTGCTCAGCAACTCACCCGACCGCGCCCCGGTCCAGTTGCAGTGCTTTGTCACCTATGCCGACCATGCCCAGGAACTGGCGCTGCACCGAGCACATACCGCGACCGATGCCGCCGACCAGCGCACCGCCATCGCCGACTGGATCTACTGGCAGCACCTGAGCGTCCTCATGCAGGACGCGATCGCCACGGACGCCACCGTCTGACCGGCGCCACCGGCTGAGAGCATCAAGCCGAAGTTTGGCACTCACTCGAATGGGCACGCCTCCCTCAGACCACGAGGAGGCGCCCATGCGAGCAGTCACCTGGCAGGGTCGTCGGAAAGTGTCCGTCGACAACGTGCCCGATCCCGCGATCAAGGAACCGACCGACGCGATCATCCGAGTCACCAGCACCAACATCTGCGGCTCGGACCTTCACCTCTACGAGGTGCTCGGCGCCTTCATGAACCCCGGCAACATCCTGGGCCACGAAGCGATGGGCGTCGTCGAGGAGGTCGGGCGC
This sequence comes from Mycobacterium lehmannii, assembly GCF_001499925.1. NCBI lineage: Bacteria > Bacillati > Actinomycetota > Actinomycetes > Mycobacteriales > Mycobacteriaceae > Mycobacterium > Mycobacterium lehmannii. Next base: position 71,164 of record NZ_LQIR01000015.1, on the reverse strand, counting down.
CAGGTCGACGGTCTACAGCCGGGCGACCGCGTGGTGATCCCGTTCAACATCTCCTGCGGCCACTGCTTCATGTGCGACCAGGGTCTTCAGAGCCAGTGCGAAACCACCCAGAACCGCGACCAAGGGACGGGCGCCGCGCTTTTCGGCTACTCCAAGCTCTACGGCGAGGTCGCGGGCGGGCAGGCCGAGTACCTGCGCGTCCCGCAGGCGCAGTACACCCACATCAAGGTCCCCAACGACGGCCCCGACGACCGCTACGTCTACCTTTCCGACGTCCTGCCCACGGCATGGCAGGCCGTGGAGTACGCCGCGGTACCCGAAGGTGGCACCCTGGTCGTCCTCGGCCTGGGTCCGATCGGCTCGATGGCCTGCCGTATCGCCGCACACCGCAAGGGCTGCAAGGTCATCGGCATCGACCTGGTCGACGAGCGGCTTTCCCGCGCTCGCGCCTACTGCGATGAGCTGATCGACCTTCGCACCGACGACGCCGACGAGGTCGTCAAGAGCCACACCGAGGGTCGCGGCGCCGACTCGGTCATCGACGCGGTCGGCATGGAGGCGCACGGTTCTCCCGTCGCCGAAACCATGCAGACCGCCAGCGGCTTCCTGCCCTCGCCCATCGGCCGCGTCGTGATGAAAAACGCCGGCGTCGACCGGCTCGCCGCTTTGAACTCCGCGATCGCCCTCGTCCGGCGCGGCGGGACGATCTCGCTGTCTGGCGTCTACGGTGGCGCCGCCGACCCGATCAACATGATGACGCTGTTCGACAAGCAGATTCAGCTGCGCATGGGCCAGGCCAACGTCAAGAAGTGGGTGCCCGACATCATGCCGTTGTTGACCGCCGAGGATCCGCTGGGCGTCGAGCAGTTCGCCACCCATCGTCTTCCGCTGGAGGACGCCCCCGGCGCGTACGAAACCTTCCAGAAGAAGGAAGACGGCATGGTCAAGACCATTTTGAAGCCCTGATGCCGATGGATCAGCCCGAGGCCCTCGTTGCCGGACCACTGCCGTCGCGAGTGCTACGGCCACTCCGACACAACGCTTGAGACAATCCGTGTTGTCGCTACCTGATACCCCTGGTTTCGGTATCGCGGGTTCTGGCAACATTACCGACGAGTAAGGAGTTTCCTCCGACTTCGGGTAGGTGGGCATATGACGAGTACTTGGAAAGCTTCAGAGATCTCGGTACTGGCGCAGAGCGAGGGCGGCGGCACCGCCATCCACGAGATCATCCTTTTGTCGATCGTCGCCGCTGTGATCGCGGCATTGATGTTGTGGATCGGCTGGATGCACCGCACGCACAAGATCGAGTGGCTGGCGCGTCTCGGCGACTGGTCCGGTCGCCGCTTCAAGCGGCCGTCATGGGTGGCGCTGCCGATCGCGATCTTCACCGCGTCGATCATCTGCGCGCTGTTCGGGTTCATCTGGGACGTCAGCCTGCACATCGGCAACGGCCGTGACGACGGCGCGCTCGCCAACCCCGCTCACTACTTCATTCTCATCGGCCTGTTCGGGATCTTCCTCGCCGGCTGCACCGCGATGGTGCTGCCCCGCGGCGAGGAAGAGCGCCCCGGCCCGGCCGCGGTGCGCATCACCGACCACTGGTACGCACCGGTGGGCGGGATCGTCATGGCCGGGTGCGGTGTCTACGCGCTGCTCGGATTCCCACTCGACGACATCTGGCACCGAATCTTCGGACAGGACGTCACGCTCTGGGGCCCCACCCACCTGATGATGATCGGTGGCGCAGGCTTTTCCACGTTGGCCGCGGCCTACCTCGAACTCGAGGGCAAGCGGGTCCGGACGCCTGACACGCCGCCCGACGGTATCGGCCTCAAATTCATCCAGTACCTGGCGTTCGCCGGCGTGCTGATCGGTATGTCCGTCTACCAGATCGAGTTCGACTTCGGCGTCCCGCAGTTCCGCCAGGTCTTCCAACCCATGCTGATCGCGGCAGCCGCAGCGCTCGCGTTGGTTGCCGCGCGCTTCTTCCTCGGCCGCGGTGCGGCGCTCATCGCCGCCGTCATTGCCATCGGCCTGCGCGGGATCGTGGCCTTCCTCGTCGGTCCCGTACTCGACGCCCCGATCAACTGGTTCCCCCTCTATCTCGGTGCGGCCGTCGTCGTCGAACTTCTCGGCCTGACCCCACTGATCAAGCGTCCGGTACTTTTCGGTGCCGTGGCCGGACTCGGCGTCGGCACCGTCGGGCTGTGGCTGGAGTCGCTGTGGATCAACGCCGTCTACCACCTGCCGTGGCACACCAGCATCTGGCCCGAGGCGTTGGCGATGGCCGTCCCCGTCGCCATCTTGACCGGCGCCTGCGGTGCATTGGTCGGCATGGTGTTGACCGAACAACGACTCCCGCGGCGGGCGCTCAGCGTGGGGCTGGTCGTGTTGACCGTGCTTGCGATCGGCGGCGCCACAGCCAATGGCCTCCGCTACAACGTTCCCGAGAACGCCAACGCCACCATCGTCTTGACCGAAGCTCCCGGTGACGACGACGCGCGGTTCGTGACCGCCGACGTGCAACTCACACCCGCCAACCTGCTGAGCGAGGATCCGAACTGGGTCTCGGTGCTCGGCTGGCAGGGCGGCCTGCCCAACCATCGAGGCATGTTCGTCGACAACCTCGAGCAGGTCGGGCCCGGGCACTACCGCTCCACCGAGCCGATGCCGGTCTCCGGCACATGGAAGACGCTGCTGCGCGTCCACGACGGCCGGATGCTGGCGGCGGTGCCGATCTACCTGGCAGGCGATCCCGGCATCGGCGCGGAGGAAGTGCCCGCCGAACCGAACATGACGCGTCCGTTCGTCTCGGAGATCACGATCCTGCAGCGTGAACGCAGCCCGGACATCCCCCAGTCGTTGTGGCTGATCGGATGCCTGATCGTGCTCGTGTGCTCGCTCGTCATGGTCGCCGGCATCACCTGGGGTGGCGGCCGCATCAACCGGAGCGAGCCCAGCGGAAGTGAGGCCGAACTACAACCCAGCGCGCAATCATGACGGGCGCGCCGGACAGCGCAGATGTCGTAATCCTCGCCGACCACCCGGTGTGGATCGCGGTGCCCGCCTTCGCCCCGGCGATCATCGTCGCCGGGGTGGTGGTTTACATAGCAGTGAAGAACCGTCGTAAACGAGAAGTCGAATCCAACGGGGAAAACACAACGTGAAACCGACACTCATCCGCTCCAGCGCGGCCTGCATCGCTGCGACACTTCTCGTCGCCGGATGCGGTGGCTCGCGCGATTCCGAACCGGAAGCGAGTAGTCCCGCCCAGTCGACCGTCGGCGCCGGCGACATGCCCGATCAACAGCGCCCGCCCGATCGCCTGACCATCGACGTCACGATCGAGAACGGCAACGTCGACCCCACCAACGCACAGATTCAGGGCAAGGTCGGTGAGCCGATCGTGCTGCGGGTCAACAGCGACGCGGCCGACGAACTGCATGTGCATTCAGTGCCCGAGCACACGTTCAAGGTGGATCCCACACCTGGCCAACAGTTCCAGTTCACGGTCGACGTGCCCGGCAACGTCGAGATCGAACTGCACGACCTGAATCGCGTCATCGCGACCGTTCAAGTCCAGCAGTGATGTCGGGGCCGTCGGTCTCCGTACTGGCCCACGGTCTCGGCGGCTCGACGGATCTGCCGATTCCGTTCACCTACGCGGTGGTCGGGGCCGCATGGGCGTTGACATTCACGTTCGCGGTGGTGGCGCTCGCCTGGAAGAAGCCCAAGTTCGATCCGGCCAATTCCGTTCGCCCCCTACCTCGTTGGGTGACAGCCGTGGTCGATGCGCCCGTGACCCGTTGGGCCCTCGCGCTCGGCGGGTTGGGTTTCGCGGTGTGGGTCGGTGTCGCCGCCGTCCTCGGTCCCCAAGACGCGAGGAATCCACTACCCGGCGTGTTCTACGTCCTGCTGTGGGTGGGCCTGGTGGCGGTCTCGCTGATCATCGGACCGGTGTGGCGAGCGATATCGCCGGTGCGGGCGGTTCTCCGGTTACTGGGCGGGCGGTCGCTGCGCCTGACGTACCCCGCGTGGCTGGGATACTGGCCCGCGGCCTTCGGACTGTTCGCGTTCGTCTGGCTGGAGTTGGCCAGTCCCGATCCGGGTTCCCTTGCCGCCATCCGCATTTGGCTGCTGATCTACCTCGTGGTCACACTGGTCGGTGCGCTGGTGTGTGGTGAGCGTTGGTGTACGCGGGCAGACCCGTTCGAGATGTACAGTGTGGTGGCCTCGCGGCTCTCGCCGTTTCGCCGGGACCCCGACACGGGCCGCGTGGCGATCGGCAATCCGTTCGACCATCTCCCGTCGCTTCCGGTGCGCCCGGGCCTCGTGGTGGTCATGGCGGTGCTTTTGGGATCGACTGCGTTCGACAGCTTTTCGGCCATGCCCGAATGGCGGAACTTCGTTGACGACCATTCTTCGTCGACGCTGACCGCCACCCTGATCAAGACGGCCGGCTTGGCGACGTTCGCAGCCGTCGTCGCCGCAACCTTCTGGCTCGCTTCGATCGCTACCGGCGGTGTGGATCGCGACCAGCGCCGCCGGTTGCCCGGGTTGATGGCGCACTCGCTGATCCCGATCGTCATCGGCTACGTGTTCGCCCACTACCTGACCTATCTGGTCGAACGCGGTCAGCAGACGATCATCCTGCTGGCCGACCCGCTGGCACGCGGGTGGAACCTGTTGTGGCTGCAGGACGCAGAGGTCAGCTACTTCCTGTCGCAACACCCTGCCGTGCTGGCGACGCTGAAGGTCGGGTTCGTCCTGGCCGGGCACGTCGCCGGTGTGGTCGCCGCGCATGACCGCGCGCTGCGCCTGCTGCCGTCGGCCCATCAGCTGACCGGGCAGCTGGCGATGATGCTGGTCATGGTCGGCTACACATTCACCGGGCTGTACCTGCTGTTCGGCGGGTAGCGTCGGGAGGCATGAAGGCGCTCATCATCGTCGACGTCCAGAACGACTTCTGCGAGGGCGGCTCACTGGCCGTCACCGGCGGCACCGACGTCGCCCGCGACATCAGCCAGTTGCTCGCCGACCAGACCGAATACGCGCATGTGGTGGCCACCAAGGACTTTCACATCGATCCTGGCGACCACTTCTCCGACAACCCCGACTTCGTGACGTCCTGGCCGCGGCACTGCGTCGTTGGTACCACCGGTGCCGACTTTCATCCGCAGTTCCGGCCCGATGCGGTCGAGGCCGTCTTCACCAAAGGCGAGTACTCGGCCGCCTACAGCGGCTTCGAGGGCAGCGACGAGGCCGGGACGACGCTGGCCGGCTGGTTACGTGAACGCGGAGTCGACGAGGTCGACGTGGTCGGCATCGCGACTGACCACTGCGTGCGGGCGACGGCGGCCGACGCCGTAGCCAACGGGTTCACCACGCGCGTCCTGCTGGACCTGACCGCCGGAGTCGCCGCCGAGTCGACCGCCAAGGCCGTCGAAGACCTGCGCGCGGTCGGCGTCCAAGTCGTTTAGTCGCCGGCCGTCGGGTCGACCGGCTTACCCGTCCACGACGGCGCCCGGCCCTCCAGGAACGCGCGCACGCCTTCCTTGGCGTCGTCGTGTCCCATCAGCTGCAGGTGGATCTGCGTCTCGCGGGCGCCGACTTCAGACCGGTCGAGGTCGTAGGAGTCCCACAGCAGCCGCTTGCTGGCCGCCACCGACATCGGCGCGGTGTTGACGGCGATGTCGCGGGCGAGGTCCAACGCGGCCGCCAGCACCTCGTCGGCGGGCAGTACCCGGCTGCCCAACCCGAGCTGCACCGCCCTCGTCCCATCGAAAGTGGCTCCGCTCAGCAGGATTTCGGCCGCATTGGCGACACCGACCAGGCGGGGAAGGATCCAGTGGGAATAGGCGTCACCGACCACTCCGCGCCGCACCTGCACGACGCCGTAGCGGCCTTCGACGGCGAAGAACCTGATGTCGCACTGCAGCGCCAGCGTCAGCCCCAACCCGATCGCGTGCCCGTTGACCGCCGCGATGACTGGCTTGGGCAGCGTCCACGCGGGCACATCGATACCGGCCGCGCTGAAGCCTGACCCCGGGGCAGCGAAGGTGGCTTCGCCGGCGGCCAGGTCGGCGCCTGCACAGAACGCAGGCGGAGTTCCGGTCAGCACGATCACCCGCACCGCGTCGTCTCCGCCGAGCCGCCGGTAGGCGTCGGCGAGTTCGTCGCGCATGCCGTCGCCGACGGCATTGCGCTGCCGCGGCCGGTTCAGCGTGATGGTCGCCACCCCGTCCTCGACGCCGGTCAGCAGCGTGCGGTAACCGGGCAGGTCGGGGCGGGCGGGCACGCGTTTCTCCTGGCTGGTGTGATGTTTGTGCGTAGTTGGTTGTGATGTTGCCGCATCGGGCACACCCGTATCGTCTCGTTGTCCGTGTGTGTCGTCGTCTGGAGTGAGAATTGACCCAAGCCCCCGCCCCCCAAGCCGCGTCCCTGGAGGTCTGGCCCGGTAAGGCTTACCCGCTCGGAGCGACCTACGACGGGACGGGCACCAACTTCGCGGTGTTCAGTGAGGCCGCCGAGAAGGTCGAGTTGTGCCTGTTCGACGCCGATGGCACCGAGACCCGGATCACGCTGCCCGAGAACGACGCGTTCGTCTGGCACGGATTCATTCCCAACATCGAACCGGGTCAGCGGTATGGCTACCGGGTGCACGGCACCTATGACCCGCCGACCGGTCAGCGCTGCAACCCCAACAAGCTGCTGCTCGATCCGTACTCGAAGGCGATCGACGGCAATTTCGACTGGAACCAGTCGCTGTTCAGCTACAACTTCGGTGACCCCGACAGCCGCAATGACGACGACTCCGCCGCGAGCATGCCGAAGTCGGTGGTCATCAACCCGTACTTCGACTGGGGCAACGACCGCCCGCCGGACTACGAGTATGCCGACTCGGTGATCTACGAGGCGCACGTCAAGGGCCTGACGCAGACGCATCCCGATATTCCCGAAAACATCCGCGGCACCTATTCGGCCGTGGCGCATCCGGTGATCATCGAGCATCTGCAGTCGCTCGGGGTGACGGCGATCGAGTTGCTGCCGGTGCACCACTTCGCCAACGACTCCACGCTGATCGACAAGGGCCTGTCCAACTACTGGGGCTACAACACCATCGGCTTCCTGGCGCCCGATTCCAAGTACAGCTCCAGCCCGAACCCCGGTGGACAGGTGCAGGAGTTCAAGGCGATGGTCCGCGCACTGCACGAGGCAGGCATCGAGGTGATCCTCGACGTGGTCTACAACCACACCGCCGAGGGCAATCACCTGGGTCCGACGCTGTCCATGCGGGGTATCGACAACGGCGCGTACTACCGGCTCGTCGAAGACGACAAGCGGTACTACATGGACTACACCGGAACCGGCAACAGCCTCAACGTCGGTCATCCACATTCGCTTCAGCTGATCATGGATTCGTTGCGGTACTGGGTGACCGAGATGCACGTCGACGGTTTCCGGTTCGACCTCGCCTCCACGTTGGCCCGCGAGTTCTACGACGTCGACCGGCTGTCGACATTCTTCGAACTTGTACAACAGGATCCGACGGTCAGCCAGGTCAAGTTGATCGCCGAGCCGTGGGATGTCGGTCCCGGTGGTTACCAGGTCGGCAACTTCCCGCCGCAGTGGACGGAGTGGAACGGCAAGTACCGCGACACGGTTCGCGACTACTGGCGCGGAGAGCCCGCCACGCTCGACGAACTCGCCTATCGCCTAACGGGTTCGGCCGATCTGTACGAGCAGACCGGTCGGCGACCCGTCGCCTCCATCAACTTCGTCATCGCCCACGACGGCTTCACGTTGCGGGACCTGGTGTCCTACAACGAGAAACACAACGAGGCCAACGGCGAGGACAACAACGACGGCGAGAGTCACAACCGGTCCTGGAACTGCGGCGTGGAGGGGCCGACCGACGATCCCGAGATCAATGCACTGCGATCGCGCCAGCAGCGCAATTTCCTTACGACGCTGTTGCTTTCGCAGGGCGTGCCGATGATCGCCCACGGCGACGAGCTCGGCCGCACGCAGCAGGGCAACAACAACGTGTACTGCCAGGACAACGAACTGTCATGGATCGACTGGTCGGACCCCGACACCGATCTGATGGAATTCACCCAAAAGGTGTCGGCGTTGCGCGCGGCGCACCCGGTGTTCCGCCGGCGCCGGTTCTTCTCCGGGCGGCCGGTGCGCCAGCGCGGCGGGGAGGGCCTGCCCGACATCGCCTGGTTCGCACCCGATGGCTCGGAGATGAGCGACGAGGACTGGGAAACGGGCTACGCCAAGTCAATCGCGGTGTACCTCAACGGCAACGGCATTCCCGATCGCGACGTGCGCGGGCAGCGCATCGTCGACGACTCGTTCGTGCTGTGCTTCAACGCGCATTACGAGCCGCTCGACTTCGTGATGCCGGAGAAGAAGTTCGGCGATTCCTGGATCGCGGTGATCGACACCGCGGCCGACGACGGCGACGAACCGACGCCAATCGACGCCGGGCAGAAGGTTCAGGTCGCGGCGCGTTCCGTTCTGGTGTTGCAAGCGGCGACGGAGGAGTAGCAATTCGGCGTCGAAGAAGGTACCCCTACTCGACCACCGGGAAGAACGAGTCGCCGTCTTCGGGGGTGCCGTCTATCTGGCCCATGTCGCGGCCGTGCTGGTCGGGGTCGATGCGCTCGACCTGGTCGTCGGGGCGCAGCTCGGTGTCGCCGCTGGGCTCACTCATCGGCTGGTTCAACTCGGGCTGCTCGGGCTCTTCGGCGGCGAGTTTCTCGTCGAGGCTCTCGTCCACCTCGCCGTCGGCATTGATCTTGTCGGCTTCACGCCACCCCTCTGGTGGATCGACGGTCTCGTCGCCGTCGTCGTTGCGCACGTCGTCGGAGTCCAACGCCTCCGTCGGGCGCAGCGTGTCGCCGACACCGCCGCCGTCGTTGGGTGAATAACCTGGGTCAGGGTTTGCGCTCACAGGTATTCGGTTGCCCGCCTGCCCGATGGTTAAACGCCGCACCGCGCGGCGGACGGTCCCCCGCCGTCCGCCGACCGACCCGCGGCAGCCGGCCGTATCCCACCCGGCGATCACCGAAACCGACTGTGCGACAGGCTTCTTGACCGTCGAAATCCCTGACGGTGACATCCTTTTGTGCTACGGTTTGTCCCACAGCAACCGTGGCCGTCGCGAATGACAGTCTGAGTTGTCACACGCCTGGCGGGGCGAGTAGGAGCCGATGAGCGGCGGCGCCTACCGGCGGCCACGGTTGCCGTCTATCCTTCGTCCCGTAATTTTCGTGAGTGTCAGTAATGCTGGGGCGCCCGCCGTATGCTGCCCTGCATGACGGCCCCCACCAGCACCGGGCGCCGGGTGACCGCTCAAGATTGGATCCAGACTGGTTTCGATGTGCTCGCCGACGGCGGCCCCGGCGCGTGGCGGATCGGCCGTCTGTGTGAGCGTCTCGACGTCACCAAGGGCAGCTTCTACTGGCACTTCACCGATATGCCTGCCTACCGCGACGCGCTGGCCCGTGCGTGGGCCAACCTGCACGACGAACAGCGACGACAATTCGAGGACATGCGCGGCGCCGAGCCCCGCGCCCGGTTGGCGGCGATGATCCAGACGCTGATGTGTCCCGACCAGTGGGCGTTGGAGCGCGCGATGCGGGTCTGGTCGTTGACCGACCAGACGGTGTTGGCCAGCGTCCAGCAGAGCGATGTGCGGGTGCGCAGCGCCGTGCGGGAGGCGCTCGTCGACTACGGATTCGACGACGGCGAGGCCGATCTGCGTTCGGCTCTCCTGTTCGCTACAGGCATCGGCTTGTTGCACGAGGTGGGGTCGGCACCGCGCGAGCCGGAGGCGTTGAGCGAGCGCGTAATCGACCTCATGCTTCACCGATAGGCCGCGACGGTTTGAGCCCGGTCTTTCCGTCGAGGTACTGCAGCAGGTGGTGGGCGGCGAGTTCGACGTCCTTGTGTCGCCACTCCGACGCCCGGTACACGCACGCGATCAGCCCCGACCGGTGGAGTCGCCGAAAGTCGCCGTAGACGAACGCGTACCGCGCCTTGGTCTCGTCGCGCGCGCCCTCGGTCAGGCCGAGGTGCCAGGCCGCGTAGTCCTCCCACGAGTGCGTGTCCAGGTAGGAGTTCTGCGCCTCGGCGCGCGGCTGTACCTCGCCCCAATCGCTGTCGAGCACGTACTGGCGCGCATCGATGAGCTCGCGCGCTTTGGCCATCGCAGCGTCGTTGAGCGAGTACTTGGCCACGGTCAGATCAACCTCAGATCAGCCGATGATGCGCGCGATCGACTTCATCGGGATCCGCAACCAACTCGGCCGGAAGCGCGCCTCGTACGCGGCCTCGTAGATCGCCTTGTCCAGTTCGTAGGCCGCCAGCAGCTGCCCGGAGTCGCGCGGGTCGGTACCCGACACCTCGGCGTACCCCTCGCAGAATGACGCGGCGTTGCGGTCCACCCACTCGCGGGCCCGCGCACCGAGCTGACGGTCGTGGTCTTCGTCGGAGGACTGTTCCATCAACCGTTGGTAGGCGGCGTATTCGAAGGACCGCAGCACGCCGGCCACGTCACGCAGCGGGGAATCCGGTCGGCGCCGTTCCTCGAGCGGCTGACCGGGCTCGCCCTCGAAGTCGATCAGCAGCCACCCCTCGGGGATGCGCAACACCTGGCCGAGATGCAGATCACCGTGGATGCGCTGAACGGTGACCGTCTCGTCCGACAGCTTGCGGTATCGCTCCTCGATCAGCGGTGCGTACCGCTCGAGGTCGGGCACGGACTTGGTCGCCGACGCCAACCGCTCCAAGGCCGTGTCGGTCGGGAACGCGGTGGTCTCGGTGCCCAGTTGGTCGGCCAGCGTGGCGTGGACCGACGCGACCGCCTCGCCGAGCCGATACGACTCGCCCGCGAAGTCGCCCCCGACCTCGTCGGCGTACAGGTCCCCCTCGGCGAACAGGTCGCGGGTGCTGGCGGTGGCCATATCCCAGCCCTCGGCCGAGGTCGCCGCGAACTCGGTGACCATGCCGAGCGCGCACGGTTCACCGTCCTCACTTCCGTCCCAGGTGGTCTCGAAGGAGCCGAGCAGCCGCGCCACATGCGGGTTGTCGGCGCGGGCCAACACCCGGTTCAGCTCGATGTCCGGGTTGATACCCGGCGTGATGCGGCGGAAGAGCTTCAGGATCGCCTTCTCCTCGAACACCACGCTGGTGTTGCTCTGTTCGGCCGACGAGACCCGCGGCGCCGCGCCCAGCGGCAACTCCACACCGGGTTCCTTGACGAAGCGCACGGCCTCGGCGCCGGACCCGACCGTCACTGACGAGTCGATCAGCGACAGCAGGTACTGCGCCGCGCCGGGGTCGTAGAGCGCGTCGTAGGCGGTGCGGTCACCGTCGGCGCCGACAGTCGCGACCTCCAGGAATTCATGGTCGATCGGACCCCTATCTGATGTCGCCGCATTCGCGGCTCCGAAGTTCCACCGCAACAGCACCTGATAGCGCTCGCTCGAGCCGTCGGTGTAGGACACATCGAGCAGTACAAGGTCAAGGTCCTCGCCCAGGGCGGTGCACGCCGCCTGCTGCACATTGGCCAACTCGCGGCTGCGGCCGGCGTACCACCGCTGGTGTGGCAGCCACTCTTCGAACGGCAGGCTCATCACTGTTCTCCATGCTCCGGGCTGGGTGCCTTCAGCGAGAACCAGTAGAACCCATGGCCGGGCAGGGTCAACAGATACGGCAACTGGCCGATGCGGGGAAACTCCACGTATCCGGTCATCTCGACAGGCGTGTATCCGTTGTAGGCCTGCAGGTTCAACTCGATCGGCTGAGGGAACCGGGAGAGGTTGTTGACGCAGAGCACGGTGTCCTTCGCGCCGGCCCCGTCGCCTGACTCCTTCTCGACCTCACGGACGTAGGTGAGCACCGACGGGTTGGAACCGCCCAGTTCGTGGAAGCTCCCGATGGCGAACGCCTCGTGGCGGCTGCGCACCGCGAGCATCGTGCGGGTCCAGTTGAGCAGCGAGTTCGAGATGTCCCGCTGCGCTTCGACGTTGACGGCCTGATAGCCGTAGATCGCGTCCTGATTCGGCGGCAGATACAACCGTCCCGGCGTCGCTGTCGAGAAGCCCGCGTTGCGGTCCGGCGTCCACTGCATCGGGGTGCGCACCGCGTCGCGGTCGCCGAGCCAGATGATGTCGCCCATCCCGATCTCGTCGCCGTAGTACAGCACCGGTGAACCAGGCAGCGACAGCAGCAGCGCGGTGAACAACTCCATCTGGTTGCGGTCGTTGTCCAGCAACGGCGCCAGCCGTCGGCGGATGCCGACGTTCGCCTTCATCCGCGGGTCCTTGGCGTACTCGGAGTACATGTAGTCGCGCTCTTCGTCGGTGACCATCTCCAGCGTCAACTCATCGTGGTTGCGAAGGAAGATGCCCCACTGCGCCATCTCGGGGATGTCGGGAGTCTGCGCCAGGATCTCGGAGATCGGGAACCGCGACTCGCGTCGGACCGCCATGAAGATCCGCGGCATCAGCGGGAAGTGGAACGCCATGTGGCATTCGTCGCCGCCGGTGTCCGGATCACCGAAGTACTCGACGACGTCGGCGGGCCACTGGTTCGCCTCGGCCAACAGCACGCGACCCGGGTACTCGTCGTCGATCACCTTGCGGCAGTGCTTGAGGAACGCGTGCGTCTCGGGCAGGTTCTCGCAGTTCGTGCCTTCCCGCTCGAAGAGGTAGGGCACCGCGTCCAACCGGAAGCCGTCGATGCCGAGGTCGAGCCAGAACCGCAGGACATCGAGCATCGCCTCTTGAACGGCGGGGTTGTCGTAGTTGAGGTCGGGCTGGTGGCTGAAGAATCGGTGCCAGTAGAACTGCCGTCGCACCGGATCGAAGGTCCAGTTCGACTCCTCGGTGTCGACGAAGATGATCCGGGCGTCGTTGTACTTGTCGCTCGTGTCGCTCCACACGAAGTAGTCGCCGTACGGACCGTCGGGGTCGCGGCGTGATTCCTGAAACCACGCATGCTGATCGGAAGTGTGGTTCATCACCAGGTCGGTGATGACGCGAATACCGCGGCGGTGAGCGGCGTCCAGCAGCTCGACGAAGTCCTCGACGGTACCGAACTCGGGCAGCACCTTGTAGAAGTCGCGGATGTCGTAGCCACCATCGCGCAACGGCGAATCGTAGAACGGCGGGAGCCAAAGACAGTCCACGCCAAGCCACTTCACGTAGTCAAGTTGCTCGGTCAGCCCGCGTAGATCTCCGATGCCGTCAGAGTTCGAGTCGTAGAAGGCGCGCACCAGCACCTCGTAGAAGACGGCACGTTTGAACCAGGTGCGGTCCTCGGGCAGGATCCGGGCGTGGCCGAAGTCTTCGGCGGTGGGGTGCTCGACGACACCGTCCTCGACGTGACTGCCCTCCGCCGGGTCGTGGTCGGCGGATCCGTCGGATGCTCTGGCACCGCTGTGCTTATCCATACGGTTCTCAACCTACCCACGTCGCAAGGAAACGAATCGGCGGAAAAATCCGCCGACGCTCGCTTCGGTATCGTTCCGGCGTGGCCACACGTGATCACGGCGACCCGGGCGATGCACCGTCGATTCCTCCGCCGCTGACGGAGGTCGTCAACTCCGTCCGCCCGACGGCTGCCGAGGAAGCTCGGACCATCGCCGCATCCACCAATACCGCAACACTGGCGACGCTGACGGCCGACGGCGATCCGTGGGCGTCGTTCGTGACGTATGGGTTGCTCGACGGCGCCCCTGTGCTGTGCGTGTCCAACCTCGCCGAGCACGGCCGCAACCTGTTGGCCGACGCGCGGGCGAGCGTCGCGATCGTCGCGCCGACGTCGGAGACCGACCCACTGGCCAGCGGGCGAGTCACGCTCGCGGGGGTGGTGGAGCGACCCGCCGACGATGAACTCGCCGCCGCGCGCGAGGCACACCTGTCGGCCGTCGCGGCCGCCAAGTACTACATCGACTACAGCGACTTCACGTCGTGGGTGCTGCGGGTGCAGCGGGTGCGCTGGGTCGGTGGTTACGGGCGGATGGAGTCGACGACGGGTGAGGCGTATTCGGCCGCGCAGCCCGATCCGGTGCAACCGTTGGCGGCCGGCGCCGTCGCGCATCTCAACGCCGACCACGCCGACACGCTGGTCGCGATGGCCAAGGCGCTGGGCGGCTACCCGGACACCACCGCGGCGACCTGCACCGGCGCCGACCGGTACGGCCTCGACCTGCGGCTCACCACCGAGCGCGGGCTCGCCTACACGCGGATCGGCTATCCGAAGAAGATCGACTCGATCGACGAATTGCGTTCGGCCGCCGTCGAGCTGACCCGCCTGGCGCGCCGCAGCTGAAATACCATCACCTCATGACTGCTGCGGCTCCCTCCGGGCGACCGGCCACCTGGCAAGCGGCGTTCGACCTGATCGCCACCCGCGGCCACGAGCGCCGTGAGGAGCCGTTCAAGTTGGCCAGCGGCCAGCTCAGCCACGACTACATCGACGGCAAGTACGCGATCGACACCGGTGAGCGGTTGACCATCGTCAGCCGCGCGGTCGCCGAGCTCGCCGACAGCCGCGGCATCGAGTTCGATGCGGTGGGCGGGTTGACCATGGGCGCCGACCCGCTGGCGCACGGCGTCGCGATGGTCACCGGCAAGGCGTGGTTCTCGGTGCGCAAGGAGCAGAAAGCGCGCGGTCGCGAGCAATGGATCGAGGGCACCCGCTTGGCGCCGGGTACGCGGGTGCTGCTGGTCGACGACGTAATCAGCACCGGCGGCTCGACCGAGATCGCGTTCGACCGGGTGACCGCGGCGGGTGCCGACGTCACCGGCGTGATCCCGATGGTGGACCGCGGCGACATCGCCGCCAAACGCTTTGCCGCGCGGGGCGTGCCGTTCGCCGCGCTGGTCACGTACCGAGACCTCGGCATCGAACCGGTCAGGGACGTCTGAACTCACCCGCGTAAGGTCAGCCGATCGCGGCGGCCCAGTGCTCCGATAGATACTTGGTGGCGGCCTCGGTCTGCTGGGGTGAGGGCACCGTCACCGGCCCGTCGATGACGGGCAATGACTCCGCCGCCGCCTTGTCCAAAGTACCGTCGACGGCCATGTTGTCGGCGCGGACCGGTCGAACACCACCGAGCGCGAACAAATTCTGGCCCTCGTCGCTGTACAGGAATTCCTGCCACAGCCGCGCCGCGGCCGGGTGCGGCGCGTCCTTGTTGATCGCCTGGTAGTAGTAGCCGGCGACGGTGTGATCCGGCGGTACGAACACCTGCCACGACGGCAGCTTCTTGCTCTCGGCCGCGTTGACGAAGTTCCAGTCGATCACGACAGGCGTCTGACCGGACTCGATGGTGGCCGACGTCGGGTTGACGGATACGAAGTTGCCCGCGTCGGCCAACTTCTCGAAGAACTCGACACCGGGCGCGATGTCATCGACCGAACCCCCTTGGGACAGCGCGACCATCACCACACCCGAGAACGCGGCACCTGCCTGGGTGGGGTCGCCGTTGAGTGCCACCTTGCCTTGGTACTCCGGCTTCAGCAGGTCGTCGATGCGCGTCACCGGCGGCACCTTCGCCGAGTCGTAGCCGATCGACATGTAGCCGCCGTAATCGTTGACCCACGTTCCGTCCCGGTCTTTGAACGCCGCGGGGATGTCGTCGAAGTTGACCACCTTGTACGGCGCGAACATCTCGGTGTTGGCCAGCGCGACGGACTGTCCGAGGTCGAACACGTCGGGTGCGGTGTTGCCGCCCTTCTGCTGATTCGCCGCGTCGATCTCCTCCTGGCTCGACGCGTCGGGCTGCGCCGAGTTGACCTTGATGCCGTACTTAGCGGAGAACGCCTTGATGATCGCGCCGTAGTTTGCCCAATCCGGCGGTAGGGCAATCACATTGAGCTCACCCTCGTTCTTGGCCGCCGCCACAAGCCCGTCGATCCCGCCGAAATCCTCGGCCGATGTGGCTTCGGCGGCCTTGACACCGGTCTGCGTCTGCTCGCCGTCACCGCTTTCTTCCGGCGACGCGCACGCAACCGAACCGGCCAGCAGCAGAACGGATGCGGCGAACGGAGCCGCCAGAGTCGTGATCTTCAATGCCGAACCTTCCGATCGTCAGAGCGGTTTGCGACGACGTGCAACTCCCATCGGAGTTTGCCAGACCGTCCGCTTTGCCCGGCGTTAGCATTCTCGTGTGGCGCGACGCGAAGTTTCGGGGGACTTCGACTACCTGATAGACGATCCGGTGGATGTCGCGGATGCCGCCGATCCGGGGCCGCACGCCGACGCCGGGGTCTTCGACCCCGACAAGGTGCCCGGACGCGACATGATGTTCGACGCCTTCGACGAGAACAGCTGGTACTTCGAGCCCGCCCCGCCGCCCTGGTACCGGACGAAACGAAATCTCAGCATCTTGATCGCCGCCACGATCGCGGCCGTCGCGCTCGTCGTCTCCGCAGTCCTGCTGGTGTTCCAACCGTCCGGCGCGCCCGCCGACCAGAAGTCCGAACCGGTCCGCCCGACCGTCCAGACCACGGCACCTGCACGCACCCAAACGCAATCACCGAGCACCCCGCCACCGTCGCCGCGGCCTGCTCCACCGCCACGCGTCCAGACGTCGGCGGCGCCGATCGCCCCTCCGCCGCCGGCGACCAACCGGCCGCGCACTCCACCGACCAGAGCCGGCCGCGACCCGGAGATCGGGGTGACGCGCACGCCGGTGACCCGGTCGCCGATCAGCGTCGCGCCGCAGCGGCCGAGTCAGCGGTGAGCATGGCCGCGTTCGAGCCCGAGGCCATGTTCGCCGCGGCGCCCGTCGCGGCGCTCGCCACCGTGGGGCCCGCAGGGGCGCCACACCTGGTGCCGGTCGTGTTCGCCGTGCACGCCGGGACGGCCTACACCGCCGTCGACGCCAAGCGGAAGTCGACGCGCAGACTCCGGCGGCTGAGCAACATCGAGGGCAACCCACATGTGAGCATGCTCGTCGACCACTACGACGAGGACTGGGCGCAGCTGTGGTGGGTGCGCGTCGACGGCAGAGCCGAAATTCACTTCAGCGGCGAAGAATTGGCGACCGGATACACACTGCTGCGCAACAAGTATCCGCAGTATGAGCGAATCGCCCTCGACGGCCCGGTCGTCAGCGTGACCATCACGAAGTGGGCTTCGTGGCAGGCCTGAGCGCCAATTCGATCAAGCCCTTGTGCTCGCTGTCGGTTAGGGGAATTGTGGTCTAACACACACTTTGGCGGCGGCAGCGCAGCCGTCGTGGAAGGGAACGTCATGGCTGACAAGACGACACATTCCCAGGGCGCCGGAGCCGCCCCGAGCGCGGACAGTCCGGCCGCCATCCGCAATGTGGTGCTGGTGGGCCCATCGGGTGGCGGCAAGACAACACTCGTCGAGGCACTTCTGGTGGCCGCAGGAGTCCTGACCAGACAGGGTTGCGTTCAGGACGGCACCACGGTCTGCGACAGCGACGACGCCGAGATCGCCCAACAACGTTCGGTGGGCCTCGCGCTCGCGTCGCTACGACACGACGGCGTCAAGGTCAATCTCATCGACACGCCCGGCTACGCCGACTTCGTCGGGGAACTGCGAGCGGGATTGCGTGCCGCGGACTGCGCGTTGTTCGTGATCGCCGCCAACGAAGGAGTCGACGAACCCACCAAGGCGCTGTGGCTCGAATGCAGCCAGGTGGGCATGCCGCGCGCCGTGGTCATCACCAAACTCGACCACGCCCGCGCGAACTACGCCAACGCGTTGGCCGCCGCGCAGCAGGCGTTCGGCGACAAGGTACTTCCGCTGTACCTGCCCGCGAACTCACCGTGCACCGGGCTGATCGGGCTCTTGTCCGAGACCCACTACGAATACGCCGACGGTAAGCGCACCGCTACCCATGCACCCGACGACTCGTACACCGACGCGATCTCCGAACACCGCGGCCTGCTGATCGAGGGCATCATCGAGGAGTCCGAGGACGAGACGCTGATGGAGCGCTACCTCGGCGGTGAGGAGATCGACCAGTCGGTGCTCATCGACGACCTGGAGAAAGCCGTGGCCAGGGCGACGTTCTTCCCCGCGCTCCCGGTGTGCAGCGGCACGGGCGTTGGCACACAAGAACTGCTCGAGATCATCACCGCCGGCTTTCCCCCACCGCCCGAACACCGGCTGCCCGAGGTTTTCACGCCGCAGGGCAAACCGCGCGCCGAGCTTCCGTGCGACCCGAACGGCCCGCTGCTGGCCGAGGTCGTCAAGACGACGTCCGATCCCTACGTGGGACGAGTGAGCCTGGTGCGGGTGTTCTCGGGAACCATCACCCCGGACTCGACAGTGCATGTGTCCGGCCACTTCTCGTCGTTCTTCGGCGGTAGCGGCTCCTTGACCGGCTCGCTCGCCGCGCACGAGGATCACGACGAGGACGAGCGCATCGGGTCGCTGTCCTTCCCGCTCGGCAAGCAGCAGCGTCCCGCTCCCTCGGTGATCGCCGGCGACATCTGCGCGATCGGACGTCTCAGCCGGGCCGAGACCGGTGACACGTTGTCCGACAAGTCCGATCCGCTCGTGCTGCGGCCATGGAGCATGCCCGAACCGCTGCTGCCCATCGCGGTGCAGCCACGAGCGAAGACCGACGAGGACAAACTGTCCGTCGGTCTGCAACGGTTGGCCGCCGAGGATCCGACCCTGCGCATCGAGCAGAACCCCGAGACACACCAGATCGTGCTCTGGACGATGGGTGAAGCGCACGCCAACGTGGTCCTCGATGCGCTCTCCCGGCGCTACGGCGTCGCCGTGGACACGGTCGAGTTGCGCATTCCGTTACGAGAAACGTTCGGCGGCAAGGCTAAAGGACACGGGCGCCACGTCAAGCAGTCCGGCGGTCACGGTCAGTACGCGGTCTGCGACATCGAGGTCGAGCCGCTGCCCGAAGGCTCCGGATTCGAGTTCATCGACAAAGTCGTCGGCGGCGCGGTGCCCCGCCAGTTCATCCCGAGCGTCGAAAAGGGCATTCGGGCGCAGATGGAGAAGGGCGTCGGACCCGGCTACCCGGTCGTCGACATCCGCGTCACGCTGTTCGACGGCAAGGCCCACAGCGTCGACTCGTCCGACTTCGCCTTCCAGATGGCCGGCAGCCTCGCGCTGCGGGAAGCGGCCGCGGCGGCCAAGGTGAACCTGCTCGAACCGGTCGATGAGGTGACGGTGCTGATTCCCGACGACTTCGTCGGCGCCATCATGGGCGATTTGGCCGGGCGGCGGGGCCGTGTGCTGGGCACCGAGAAGGTCGGCGACGACCGCACACTGGTCAAGGCCGAGATCCCCGAGGTCGAGCTGAGCCGCTACGCCATCGACCTGCGTTCGCTGGCCCACGGCGCCGGCACGTTCACCAGGACCTTCGCCCGTTACGACCCGATGCCCGACCACGCTGCGGCCAAGGTCGCATCCTCGGTCTGAATGCATCACCGGGGCCGATCCCCACGCCAGCTGAAGCTGTTGACGTATTTGCCCATATCCAGGGCGATCTGGAGGTTGGCACCGGACGGTTTGCCGAACCCGAAGTCGGGGCTGAACTGGTGGTACGGTCCGACTGCTGCCGCAATCAACGCCAGGTCGTTTTTCACCGCGGCCACGACCAGAACCCGCATGCGCAGATAGCTGCTGTTGGCGCCTTGCGGCCAACAGTCGGCGACTTCGCCGTATCCCGAATGGAAGCCGACCATCGCGTTGGGAATCTCGTAGGCGGTGCGGGTGTCGGGAAAAGTGGCTTTCACCAACGACTTTGCGATCTCCTGCGCGGACCGGCCCGCGGCGGGTTCGCTGAACAACTGCAGCGTCCCACCGTCACCGGCGAGGAGTTCGGCGGTCACCCCGTTGGGCTCGGTGCTCACCCGGTAGGCCGACTCCGGCGCGGGATAGGACACCGAGAACGCGCCGTCCGGCGAGGTGAACCGAGGGTTGATGGACACCGGGGTGCCGGTCGGCGGACGTCCGCAGTCGGGTGGGCATACGTAGCGCACCGGCGGTTTGGCCATCATCGCCGACATTCCGACGAGGACGGCGGCAATCACCGCGATCACGGCCAACCACGTCAGCACCAGCCGCCTGCGCGACGTGCGGTGCGGCGTCGCGGCCGCGTATGCACCGGCCGGAACCGCATATCCGGGAAAGAAATTCGTCGGTGCGCTCATTCGGGGGCACCGCGAACCGGCCGTGATTCGCGCCTCGCCCGGCGCGAGGAGCGCGACGACGCGCGCGTCGCCACCCCGCACGCGGGGCAGAACGCCATGTCCGGCACGACGTGTCCACAGTGCGGGCACAGCAGCGGTTCCTCCGCGCGGATCTCGTCGTGCGCCTCGTGGAGCAACGCCAGGTGCAGGCCCAACCGCAGCAACAGCAGCGCCACCCCCGCCGCCACGAGATAGGCCACCAACATCAGCACCTGCGGGAAGCGGGCGACGTCGATCAGGCCCAGCGCCAGATACACGCCCAGCACCGCGACCGCGAAGCCGATCAGCATCGCGCGCACGACACCCGGGCGTTGGTCGCGTTTGCTCGGGGGCCGGGTGAACCACAGTGCGGCACCGATCAATCCACCGGCCGCCGCAGCGATCAACGGTGCCGCCAGGCCCCGGATGCCCGCCTCGACCAGCAGGCTCTCCATCGGACGCTTGCTCACCACTCCGGTGCCGAACTGCGGAGCCAGCCGCGTGAGCGTCGCCGCCGCGGAGAAACTCAAGGCGCCGAGCGCTCCGATCATGAAGCCGTCCAGCGCTTCTCGGGAGGACGGACGCGTCAGGCGGACGATCACGGCGGGTGTCAACATCAGGACAACTCCGCCGAGCGGAATCGCGACGCCCATGCGCAGCATGCGCTCACCGGCGATCGCCGAACCCAGCGCGACACCATAGGATTTGGCGAGCACCGCCCCCGTCAACGACACCCAGCCCACCCCGAGACCGACGGCCAGGGTGACCGTGAGAAGCATTGTGGCAATGGGGAAGTCGCGGAACGCATCCGACTCGCGCAGGTACAGGACGAACAACAGCGGCAGTCCCAGCGCGGCGACCGTCACCACGGCAGCGGGCAACCGCAGCAACGTGAAGGCGATCAACGCCGCCACCAACACCAGCAGGCCGATCCGGAACGCGGTGCGCGAGCGCTGCGGCAGGTGCGGGAACAGCGAGCTCGCAACCGAGACCTGCAGAAGGTGCTCGTTCGGCGCGGCGCTGAAGTCGAGCGGCCGCAACCAATCCGGGCCCTCCCTCGGCCGCGGCGTCAGGTGACATCCGCACAACCCGCAGTACTCGCCGGCAGGCACATCGGTCTTGCAGATCCGGCATTCTTCGGTCGGCACGGTCTGGTCGTCGCCGGTGCTCATGCGGCCGCCTTCTGGAGGATGAGCACGTTGCGCACGAGGTTGTCGACATCCGGGGTGCCCAGGCCGGTCACCAGGTCGTAGCCGGGCAACGCGTCCGCGACCGCGTTACCTCCGAGGGTGACATCGCGGAAGGCCGGCAGCGGGGCGCCCCGCGAGATTCGATACAGCAGCGGGTTCAGGTCGCCGAGCAGGCGGCCGCCGTTGGCGAGCAGGTACTGGTTCATCACCGCGGCCAGGCCGGCCCAGATCGGTGCCGACTGGGACGTGCCGCCACCGACCAACGGCGTCTGCGCAAAGACGATGCGCACGCCGGTGAACGGGTCCGCGACGGCCGCGACGTCCGGAGTCAGCCGGCGGTCGGTGTCGCGGTCGGGCCACACCTCGCGCTGCCAGTCCGGACGGTCGAACACCGCCGAGACACCGCCGCCCGTGCCGACCGACAACGGCACGTCGAACCAGGCCTGCTCGGACAACCACCGCCCGTCGCTGTCCGTGGACAGGGTGGTGCCGCCCACGTCGGTCATCTCCGGCAGCGAGGCGATCGAGTCCAGGCCGACGTCGGACTCGCCCGGCGGCGAGGACCAGTCGTCGCCGCCTTTGCACTCGAGACCGGCGAGGTCGCCGCTGGCGTTGAACGCCGTCGTGCCGTGTGACTGCGCGGTGGCCAGCGCCGAGCGCACGGGGGCGAGGTCGGCGGCGGTGATCAGCCTGTCGCAGCCCCACCCGATGGAGAAGCTCCACACGGCGCCCGGATAACGGCGGTCCGTGTCCTCGAGCATCTGCCCGATGCGTTCGAACGCGCCGTCGGCGGTGACGGTCGGAAGCGCGCTGACCACGACCTTGCGCGCATCGGGAGCGACGGCGTGCGCCACCTGAAGGTCCATCGTGGCTTCCCCGCGCGGGTCGTCGAGTTCACCGATCACCTCGGGGGTGAAGCGGGGCAGGTCGTAGGTGTCGGCGAAGCTGTCGAGGTCGGCCTGGTCGAAGCCGTCGAAGGCGAAGAACACGATCGTGGTGCCCTTGCCGGTGTAGCCGGCCGCGGCAAGCGGCGCGGCGTTGTAGGTGTTGCGCAGCGCCTCGGGGGTCAGGCCCTTGTCCGGCACATCCAACGGCACCGTCCAGATGTGCGAAGTGTGGTGCGGCATGTATCCGAGGATCCGGCCGACCTCAGAGACCTCCTCGCGCAACGCATCCGGCACGTCCGGTTGTTGCGGGGAGGCGTAGAACACCTGGCCGCGGCGGCCGCGGTAGTCACGGACCTCGACGTCGAACGCATCCGCGACGGACGCCGCCGGCCCTTCCACCACTGCCCAGTGATGACCGGGACGCCAGCGAACCGAAAGGCCGTGGCCGTGTGCCCATGCGTACGCCCCCGCGGGGCGGTGTTCGTCGCGCAGCGCCATCGTCAGCTGAACCCCGCTGTCGAGCGAGGGCCCTAGATCGGTCGAGCTCGCCAACAGGTAGGAGTACGGCCCGGCGATCACCTCGCCGCCGAAGCGCGCGGAGACGGGGCGCAGATCGGAGACGAGTACGAATACGCCCGCCGTGATCAGCGCCAGCACGCTGAGATGCCGCACACTCACCGTCCGGCCCCGGGTCGATGGAGGGCTAGTGGTCGCCCGGGATCGCCGTCGGGGCAGGGGGTGCGGTCACCGTCGGCGAGAACGGGTTGGGTCCCGGCGAGATGCGCGGCGCCTTGTCGGTGGTCTCGACCGGCGGCGGAGGAGCCTCGGTCGTGGTTGTCGTGGTGGTCGTCGTCGTGGTGGTCTCTTCCGGCGCCTTCTCCTCGGTGGAGCACGATGCGCTGAACATGACCATCGCGACCGCGGCGGTACCACCGGCGACGGCGGCGATACGACGTCCGATCTGAGCTGACCTCATGATTGCAGTCCTAACTGTCCCGACCGGTGCGGAGAAGCTTCAAGATCAAAGCCGGCGTTGGAAACTCTAACCGAAGATCGGGACCCGCGCTCAGTGAGAAATCGCAGCTAGCGACTCTGCGGGACTAGGAGCCGGACTTCAGCGCGCCCAACGCCTCGGCCAGGGTCGGATACAGCGAGAACACCTGATCGAGTCCGGTCAGCTGGATCGGCCTGCTGGTCGCAGGCCCGTCGGCCACCACCGCGAAGCGGGCCGACTTGCTCACGGTCTCGTGCGTCGCGACCAGTGCCTGCAAACCCGCGGACGCGAGGAAATCCACCGCCAGCAGGTCGACGACGAGGGCGGATGGCTCCTGCGTGAGCGCCTCGGTGATCGCCGCCTGGAACGCCGGGACCGTGGCGAGGTCGACGTCACCGCCGACCGTCAACACAGCGATGCCGTCCTCGTGGGAGATCGAAGTGGTTATCGGCTCAATTCGTGACAACGGTGGTCCTCCGGTAGGCGCCGCCACCACGACGGCAATGGGGCGAGCTTAACGCGTCGCGTCCTGCCATAGATCAGTGCTTCAGCGGTTCATGCTGCGATACGCAGGCTAATGTCGAGAAGAGACTTCTGCGCTGGGTGATTCCGGTGTGAGCGCGAGCTGGGAGGGCCGACTGCCGCGAACATGACCGACACCGCAGACTTCCACCAGCGCTACGAACGCGAACGAGCGAGAGCCGACGATCTCGCCGATCGCGACGTGTTCCGCAGAGCGTTGGTCAACTCGCTTCAAGAGGGTTTCTTCATCACCGACGCCACCGGGTGCGTCGTCGAGATCAACGACGCCTTCGCCGAGGTCACCGGATACGGCCAGGAGGACCTGCCCTATCCGATGCCTCATCCCTGGGCGGTCGACGGGGTCGCGGCCGACGATCGCAGGGCCGCACTGGTGCGCGACGGACGCATGACGGCCGAGACCAAGATCAGGCACCGCGACGGACGCACGCGCTGGGTCGCGATCAGCATCAACGCCGTCCCCGACCACAATTCGCGGCGCGGCCTCTATGTCGGCACCATCCGCGATGTCACGGCGCCCCGCGCCGCGGCGGAGCGCGACCGGGCGATGGCGCGGTTGGCGACCGCCGTGAGCGTCGCCAAGGACGTCGACGAGGTGCTGGCGATAACGCTCGCGCAGTGTCGCGTTCCGCTGGATGCGCAGCGGCTGATCGCGGTGACGTGGCCGAAGGTCAACGGTGAGGAGCCGACCGTCCGGGTGGCCGGCGAACCCGCGGTCACCTCGTGGAGGGATCTCGGCGAGGACTGGCGCCGCACGTTCGAGGACGCCCGCACCTGGATTCCGCTGACGGTGACACCGGTCGGTGCGGTGCCCAGCACCGGCACCACCAGGGGCTTCGTCGCGGTGCTCTCCGGGGCGCGGGATGTCGTGCTGTGCCTGGAGCACCAGGTTCCGCGGGTGGTCAGCGCGGAGGACCGGCGCCTGGTCTCGGCGCTCGTCGGCCACTTGAGCGCGGCCTTGCAGCACGTCCGGCAGTTCGAGAGCGCCAGGGAGACGTCGCTGACGCTGCAGCGCTCGCTGCTGTCCCCGATCGATCTCCCGCCCGGGTTCGCCGTGCGCTACGAGCCCGCCGTCCATCCGCTGGAGATCGGCGGCGACTTCTACGACGTGCTTCCCGTCGGTGACGGCCGGATCGGAATCGTGGTCGGGGACTGCGTGGGGCGCGGACTCGCGGCCGCCGCCGTGATGGGGCAGTTGCGTGCGTCGACGCGCGCGCTGCTACTCACCGGAGCGCGGCCGTCGACGGTGCTCGAACACCTCGACGCGGTCGCCGAGTTCATCCCCGACGCCGACTGCACCACCGTGTTCGTCGCGATCGTCGACACCGTGTCCGCATCCGTCGAGTACAGCAACGCCGGTCACGTCCCGCCGGTGCTGGTGTCTACAACCGCGTCACCGCAACTGCTCGACGAGGCGAGTTCGGTTCCCCTCGCCGTGACGCACTCGCGGCCCCGCCCGCAGACGACGCATCCGTTACCAGCGGGCTCGACGCTGATGCTCTACACCGACGGCCTGATCGAACGCCGTGACCGGTCGATCGACTCCCAGATCGACCGGATGTCGGCGGTGTTGACCGATACCGCGAGGATGCCAATCGAAGGTGTCGCCGACGCGGTGCTGCGCGCGTTGGTGCCTGACGGCGGGTTCGACGACGACGTGGCGATCGTGATCTACCGGTCGCCGAAGGCCTCCCTCGTCATCGACGACACCGCCACCGCGGCGAAGTTGACCGAGATCCGGCACAGGTTGGCTGCGTGGCTGGCGGCCAACGGCGCCTCGAACGAGTCGGTTTCCGATCTCATCCTCGTCGTCAACGAGGCCTGCTCCAACAGCGTTGAGCACGCCTACCGCGGGCACGAGCCAGGGCGCGTGCGCGTCGAGGCCGAGATCCACGACACGGCGATCCACGTGCGGGTCACCGACTTCGGGTCGTGGAAGGCGCCGCCTCCCGATCCCGGCACCCGAGGCCGGGGCCTGTTGTTGATGCGCGCCGTCAGCGATCGCGTGGACCTCGACGGCACGGCGGCCGGCACCACCGTGGATATGACGTTTCAGTTACCGGAGATTCGAGTTTGAACCAGCTCTGCCCGCCTGGACGCCGCTGTCGTGGTATTACAAATATTGGCAAGGAACGTCTGTCGGGAAGAGGCAGCGATGCGGACTATGTGGCATGCACAGAGGCGGTGCGGCGGCCTCTAGGACATCGGGAGGTTCTGTGATCGGACTCGCTCACACTGCCGTCCATTGGTGTTGACGGTGGGGGACTGAAAGTAGTGACCCGCAACCAGTTCCGGCTCGAGCCCGGGGGCGCTGAGGCGCCACCGGTGG
This sequence comes from Mycobacterium lehmannii, assembly GCF_001499925.1. Classification (NCBI taxonomy): domain Bacteria; kingdom Bacillati; phylum Actinomycetota; class Actinomycetes; order Mycobacteriales; family Mycobacteriaceae; genus Mycobacterium; species Mycobacterium lehmannii. The sequence continues at coordinate 45,020 of NZ_LQIR01000015.1, read as the reverse complement.
TCACCGCGGTCGGCGAGATCGACTTGGCGAACGTCGACGAGTTCAGCGACGTGTTGACGCGCGCAGCCGCGGACAATTCCTCCGTCACGGTCGACCTCACCGAGGTCACCTACTGCGACAGCGCCGCCCTGCGGGAGCTGTTCTCTCTCGCGGCGAACGCCAAGCTCGAGCTGGTGGTGCCCACGAACGGGCCGATCACCACGCTGCTCGGTATCTCCGGCCTCGACAAGGTCGCGACGGTCACCGTCGTCGACTGAGCGGATCGCCGTGCCAGCACCCAGTTTTCAGCCTCGCCAGCACCCCGAGCTGATCACGCTGTTGCACCGGATCCTCGAACGATTGCAGGCCGACGTGTCGAACACCCTGGGGGTTGCCGTCACCGTCCACGACAAGCGGTTCAACGAGGACGCGTCTGCACTTGCGGCGCTCGGTATCGAAGAGAAAATGATCGCAACTCAGCTGTCTGGGCTGGGCGGCCCCGTTGCCGACGCGCTGACCCATCAGGTGCCGGTACTAAGCCTCGATCTGTGGACCGACGACCGCTGGCCCGGGCTGAACTTCGATGCGGCCGCCGACCTCGCCGGCGGGATCACGGCCGACTTGAAAGCCGTACACGGAGCGGCGGCGGTACCGGGCTTCTGGCGCGAGGACGCGGCGATTGTGCTGTCGTGCACGCTAACCGAGCCCGCCTCGGCGGTCACCGTCACGACGCTGGCCGCCTACGAGCAACTCGTCTCAGCGGCCCTCGTCACCACCGCGGCCCAGAACGAGGCCGCGTTCGAGGACCTGCTGGCTGCCCTGCAGTCGCGCGGGGCGATCGAACAGGCCAAGGGCGCGTTGATGGGGTTGGTCGGCTGCGACGCCGAGCAGGCGTGGAGCATGCTGCGTCGCGCGAGTCAGGAGTTCAACGTCAAGCTGCGCGAACTGGCGGTGGCGTTGTTGGAACACGTCAGCGGTCGTCCGGCCCAGCAGCCCGGCGTCGCCGAGCCGATCGCTCCGCAGCAGTCGGCGCGTGCCGCCGCTCAGCTCTTGTGGACGGCGATGGCGCACGAGCAGCGTCGATCCAACGGGCCGTAGCGTCTGACGTTTGAGGTCCGTGCTGTCAGCGCCGTGCTGTCAGGGTCCGTGTTTGGCCGCCGCCGCGGCGGCGGCCTCCGCCTCGAGCTCCTCTTCGAGCGCACCCTCGTCGCGGCCGAGCGCGATCGTGGCGGCAGCCATCGCGACGACGGCGGCTGAGATCGCGATCGCCTTCACGCCGCCGACGGTCATGTGCTCACCGAGGACCACCGCGCCCAGCACGACGGCGACCACCGGCTCGAGAACCAGCATCGTCGGCACCGAGGTCTGCAGGGATCCGGCGTGGAACGCGGACTGTTGCAGGAACACCGCGAGGACGCCCAGCACGAGGAGCAGATAGAGCGCAGGGGTGGTCACCACCTTGCCAAGGCCGCCGTTGGCGAGCAGGAACATCACCAGCTTCGTCAGCAGCGCGACGACCCCGAACAGCAATCCGACCGCGACCGCGAGCAGCACCGCACGTTTCCACCCGGCGGTGCGGACGGCCAAGATCACACACGCCGTCACCGCACCGGCGCAGACGACTGCCACGAGAACGGAAAGGGGAACGGACGCCTCGTAGTCACCGGGTCGGGTCTTGGCAAGCACCACGAACACCGCGAGCGCGGCGGTGAGCACCATCGCCCACATCCACTCCCGGCGAGTGACCCGACGGTTGGCGAGCCTGGCGCTCAGCGGCAGAGCAAACAGGAGAGCCGACGTCAGGATGGGCTGAACAAGCAGCAGCGAACCCTTGATCAAAGCGAGGGCCTGGAAGCCATAGCCTGCCAGCGCGGCGGCCGTGCCGGCCCACCACAGCGGCCTGCGCAGCAGCGTCGTCACCATCACGGTGCTGATGCCGTGCTCCTCCGGTACGTCCAAGGTGGCGCGCTGCCTAACCACGATGCCGATCGCCAAGAAGACCGCGGCGAGCAGGGCGAGCAGGACGACCAGACCCTGATCTACCACGAGGGGCCTACCAAAGCGTTTCGCTCCCTTCCGGCCAGGCTGCGCACATCGGACAAGAACAACATACGGACCGCGGGCCTGCGCGCCTGGCTCGGAGGCAGCGACCGTTTGCGAGGTTTGGTGCCCCACCTATCGGGGCATCAAACCGATCATGAATCTGCGACGTTTGCTTTTGCTGGTCGGTGCGGTGGTCCTTCTCGTTGGAGTCATCGCCATGCTGGTCCCAGTGTCGATCTCCGGGCCGGACAACCAGAAGATCTCGTGCGGCAATGCCATCGCCGCGGACGACTCCGAGGCCAGCCAGGCCAACAGCAACGATCCCAACCAGCTGAAGAACCTCCCGATCATCGATGAGCTGACTGAGGATCCGCCGGACTATGTCGCGCAGTGCCACTCGGCGGTGTCCGATCGTCGCATGTGGTCGATTCCGGTCGCGATCATCGGTCTGGTCGTGCTGGTCGCCGGATTCCTGGTCGGCGGCCGCAACGCTCGGGCAGGCTGACGCCAGTCGAGGTCGGCCGGCATCGACCCAGCCGGGCCATCGACGCTAGCTGGCCTCGCGGTCGCCCGTGACCACCCGCAGTGACGGTGCTGTGCGCTCGGGGGCGATCCGATCGTTGACGGTGGCGACGACGGTGTCGACGCGGTTGACCGCCCGATCGCACAGACCACGGACTTTGTCGCTGACGGAGTCGACGTCGTCGGCGGCGCTCAACAGGTAGGAGCGCACGTTGACGCGCAGTCGCTCGCCTGCGGCTCGAGCGCGGCGGCGCAAGTGATCGTCGATCTCGACCGTGACGTAGGGCATCACGCGAAGCTTCATGAACCCACCCTAGACGCCGGCTGTCGATCGGCGGTCTGTGCGAGCGGCCGGCCCGCGGACTCCCGCAGCGTGATGATCGTCGCGAGCGAGACCACCGCGGCGACGACTAAGTACCACGCTGGCGCGAGATCGTTGCCGGTCTCGGCGGTCAGCCAGGTGACCACGTACGGGGTGGTGCCGCCGAATCCGGCGACGCAGATGTTGTAGCCGATCGAGAATCCGCTGTAGCGCACGGTGGTGGCGAACAGTTCGACACCGGCCGACACCGCGGTGGAGACGTAGATCGACTCGATGACCGCCAGACCGCAGTGGGCGGCGATCGCGGCGACCAGCGACCCGGAGTTGAGCAGCAGGAAGAGCGGATAGCCCAGAACCGCGAAGGCCACCGATCCGGCGATCAGCATCGGCCGACGGCCGATCCGGTCCGACAGCGCAGCCAACGGAAGGATGAGGACGAGTGCGACGAGGCTGGCCAGCGTGACCGACAGGAAGGCGTCGGTCTTGGAGAACTCGAGCGTCTGGATGAAGTAGGTCGGCAGGAACGTGAACACCACGTAGTAGCCGACGTTGAAGACGATGAACATGCCGATGACTTGCAGGATCGGCCGCCATGACGTCGTGAACGCCTCACGCAGTGGCGACTCCGCGACGCGGTCGGTCTTGCTGAGCTCGGCGAAGTGGGGCGTGTCGTCGAGGCGCAGCCGGATGTAGAGGCCGACGAGGCCCAGCGGCCCGGCGATCAGGAACGGGATGCGCCAGCCGTAGCTCTCCATCGCCTCGGTGGGCAGCAGCGCCTGAAGCAGGGTCACGGTGATGGAGCCGAGCAGAAAGCCCAGCACGCCGGACCACGCCATGAAGGTGATGGTCAGCCCGCGGCGGCGTTGGGTTGCGAACTCCGCGAGATAGACGGCGCCTCCGCCGTATTCACCGCCGGCGGAGAACCCCTGCAGGCAGCGCAGGAGCAGAAGGAGCAGCGGGGCGGCGACGCCGATCGAGGCGTAGGTGGGCAGCACGCCGATGAGGACGGTCGCGCCCGACATCAGCAGGATCACCAACGCCAGGACCCGTTGCCTGCCGATCTTGTCGCCAAGCGGGCCGAAGACGAATCCGCCGAGCGGGCGCATGAAGAAGGCGGCCGCGAAAATCGCGAACGTGTTCAGCAGTGCCGCCGTCTCGTTGCCCGCCGGAAAGAAGTTGGCCGCGATGAACGTCGCCAGAAATCCGTAGATCGCGAAGTCGAACCACTCGACGGCGTTCCCGATCGACGCACCTGTGATCGCCTTCCGCACATCGCTCGGCATCCGACCTCCCGAAAGTAAGCGCTGCGCTGAGCATTTCGCTTACCGGGCCGGTAAGCGCCCTACGAAGATATCGGGCTACGTCCCCGCCCGCGAGCGGCTGCACATGCTCATCAGGACATGGCCGTTCTTGAGCTTGGCCGCGTCAGCTTGGCCCGAGTCGACGAGTTGATCAGAACGGCGCGGGATCGGTGTCCGTGGTCTCAATGCCGGCGTCGGTGGCGATTTTCCACAGGTCATCGTCCTGTGGGGGTGGCCTGCTGGGTTGGGTGGTCGCGGGCGCGGCCCATCTAGTGCGGTCCATGGCGTTGAGGGCACGCTCGCGTTCGATTCGTTGAAGCCGGTCTTGGACGCGGGTTCGTCGGCGACGCGGCATCATCGCGCCTTTGTCGCCGTGTCGTGCTGGTCCGGCGGGCACGGGCAGGGTGGCGGTGGTGGTGTCCCAGCCGGGGTAGAACAACCGGCTTCCGGGGTGCGTGAAATAGGTTCTCACAGACGGCGCGGTCCACAAGACGGTTCCGTCGGGGTGCTGTTGATCGCCCCACCCACCGAACGTTTTGAGCAAGTGATGAATTCGACACAGGCACTTGAGGTTCGACGGATGGGTGGCACCAGTCGGAGAGGGCGTGGTGTGGTCAAGGTCGCAGAATTCTGCCGGTCGAGTACAACCGGGAAACCGGCATGTCATATCGCGCATCCGAACGAATTGTGCGGTCTTGCGCGAGGGGCGATAGCCGGTCTCGGGCGCGGCGGGGGGTTTGTGAACCCACTGGACCTTGGCCCCGTTCTTGATCAGCTCAGCCAACAACGGGGTCGGGATCATCCCGCCGCCGATGATCAGTGCCGCAGCGGATCTCGGCTTCGGCCGCTCTGTCGCCGCTTCGGCAGGTTGCGGCTCTGTCGGCGGTTCGGCAGGTTGCGGCTCTGTCGCCGGTTCGGCAGGTTGCGGCTCTGTCGCCGGTTCCACCGGCCCGGCCGCCGGCTCTGCCGTCGCGGATTCGGCAGGTGTTGCGGGTACGGGTTCTGTGTTCGGAGCGTTGGCTTCGCTGATGACATTGATGACGAAGTGCGCTGCGCGGGGATCGTCCTGTCCGGCTGACGGGCAGTCGGGACTACCGCATTTGCAACTCAATCCCTCGGCGTTGGCGGCGATGGCGCCGAGCGCTTCGGCGCGGCGCTGTCCCCCGGTGCGCGGATCGTCTTTGCACACCTGGCTCGACAGCTGCGCAAGCCGGCGTTTGAGCAGTTCACCATCGGTGATGCTCAATCGGCCCCACAGTGACATCGTTCCGGTCACGTCATCACGCTTGCCCAGGCGTACATCCCGGTTCTGGGCGGCCTCGCGCATGCGCCGGCGCGCGTCGGGATCGTGCTCATCGACAAGGGAGTCGATCGCTGATTCCAGCCGCGCCACCGACAACCCACCCCACTCGCCGGCGCGCTGCGCGATCGCAGTGTCGATGCGCTCGGCGATCTGCGAGTCCACGATCAGTTGTGTGCGCCAGGTGATCGTCGACACCAGCGCCGCACTCAACCGTCCCTGCGTGAACAGCGCCGCGACTTTCGGGAGCCGCTCGCGCAGCGCCATCGCGATGCACATCTGCCTCGAAGCCGCCCGGTCCCCGACCCCCATCGCCGCCGAGATCTCCGCCGACGCCATCCGCCACCCGTCGACGGCTAGATGATCGCGCTCCTCATCGGGTTCGGTGTAGCGCGCGGTCAACTCCGCGGTGGCGGCCAGCCTCCGCGCGGCCAGCATCGCCTCAGAGCGCGCACACTCCTCGATCGCCGCCACGACTGTCTTGTCGTCGGCATCCGCGAAGTCGGACTCGAACATGTGTTCGATTGTGCCATCGCCCACCGACAAGTCGGGACTACGTCAGCGCAACATCTGGCGATGCGGTTCACCGCTGCGATGTGCCCAACCAGAACGGCCGCGTCGCGAGCACGACGACCGCCAATATCGCGATCGGTGCCGCCAACGGCACCCATGGCAGCTCCGGTGACAGCAGCACCGCCGCCAAAGCGATACCCGTGAACCCCAGTGCCCCAACGACTGTAGGCACGGTGACATCGGCGGTATGCCGCAACACCAGATACGCCGCACCGGCCAATCCACACAGCGCCGCCAGCACTGGACTCGCCGATGCCACCACGATCGCCGTGGCCGTCGACAACACCGCCAACGTGGCGGCCACCCGAAACACGTTGCCCAGCACCACCATCGCTACCGTAAAACCACACGCAACCAACGCCGCATCGTCAGCAGACAGCGCGGCCGCCGCCACCATGACGAAACCGAACCCTGTGGACAACGCGCGATTCACCGTCGCCTCCGCACCGGTCTGCGGTGCTGGGGTACCAGCTGCATGGCCTGGTCGAGCGTGTCGTCCTCGCGCCACGCCACGATGTCCACACCGACGGTGCCCATGTCCCGATACATGAACGATCGCTGCAGCGCCCACATCCGTGCCACCAACGCGTCGCATCCCTCCTCGAACGGCGCACCCTGTAAAACGTCCACCGCCACAACGGTGTGGCCGCGCTTGCACAGGTCGATCAACGCCAGCGCGAACTCGGTGTCGAGCATCGTCGAGAACGCGACGACGATTGCGCCCGGCGGGACCGCGGCGCGCGGGGCCAGAGTGCCCGATGTGGTGTCGTAACCACCGCTGACACCGAGCATCGCGTCGAGCACCCGATAGAACTGCCTTCGGCCGATGTCCGCGCTCAACCACCGCGGATGGCGGTCACCGAGCGCGACGATGCCGGCCCGGTCGCCGCTGCGCAGCGCGCTCTGCACCACCTGTACCGCACCGCGTGCCGTGCGCTCAGTGGCCTCGGTGGCGGGACCCGCCGGCTGGGCGTAGTTGTCGATCAGCACGACCACGTCGACGGCGCGGTCGGTCAACCGTTCGGTGACGTGCAGGCTGCCCCTACGCGCGCTGACCGCCCAGTTCACGGTGCGCAGTTGATCTCCCGGCACATACCGGCGCACGTCGGCGTACTCGACACCGGGACCGATGTGCCGGGTCAGGTGAGTGCCCAGCCGATCGAGCAACTCGGTGCGCGGGACCGCCGTCGACTGCGGCGGCGCCATCGGGAACACGAATACGTCTGCGGCGTCGACCACTCCGATCCCCTCGACCAGACCGCCCCGCGCCGCGACCATCAGGTGCGCCTGCAGCGGATAGCGGCCCCAGCGCTGCGCGGTCGCCACCACGGTTTGCCTTGAAGGCTCCCGCGAAGCGACCTCGAGCGTCATCCCCTCGACGGAGCCGCTCACCAGCCTCACCGCCTCGTTCCCGGCCTCCGCCCACATCGTGATGCGCGCCGGCTCACCTTCGAAGCAACGGTGGACGCCGGGATCAGCGCACACTCGCACCGTGGGGACCCCGCGCTGCCACCCAACCGAACACAACACCCCGATCAGCGGCGCGGCAAACGAGATGAGCTCCCAGCGCGACCCGAGCACCGCCACGGCCATGGCCACCACCGCACAGGTCAGCAGTGCCCGCGTCAGAGGTGAGGCGCGCCAGCCTAACTCGGCCTCGGTGCAGCGGACTTCGATCACGGGTCGGTCCGCGGCACCGGCAGTCGCCGCAGTAGCTCGTCGACCACATCGCTGCCACGGACTCGGCGCACCCACATCTCCGGCCGCAAGGTGATCCGGTGCGCAACTGCCGGAACCGCAAGCATTTTCACATCTTCGGGTACGACGTAATCACGACCCTGCAGCAGCGCGCGGGCGCGGGCCAGCTGGACGAGATCGAGTTCGGCGCGGGGACTGGCGCCCACCGCGATCTGCGGGTGGTTTCGGGTGGCGGCCGCCAACGACACCACGTAACGCAGCACATCGTCGTGCACGGTGACCTGTTCCACCGACTCCCGCATCGCGACGAGATCGTGGGCGTCCACGACCTGAGCGACCGTCGGTTCGGCGGAGCCGCGGTCGATGCGGCGGCGCAACATCGACGCCTCTTCCTGTTCGGAGAGGTACCGCAGTTCGAGCCGGATCGTGAAGCGGTCGAGCTGAGCCTCGGGCAAGGGGTAGGTGCCCTCGTACTCGATCGGGTTGTCGGTCGCCAACACGATGAACGGGGCGGGCAACGGGTGCGTCGCACCGTCGATGCTCACCTGGCTCTCGGCCATCGCTTCGAGCAGCGCCGCCTGTGTTTTCGGTGGTGTGCGGTTGATCTCGTCGGCGAGAAGCAGATTGGTGAAGATCGGGCCGCGACGGAATTCGAAACGCCCCGACTGCATGTCATACACCGTCGAGCCGAGCAGATCGGCGGGCAGCAGGTCGGGGGTGAACTGCACGCGTTTGAACTCCAGTCCGAGCGCCGCTGCGAAGGACCTCGCGATCAGCGTCTTGCCGAGACCCGGCAGGTCCTCGATCAACACGTGTCCCCCGGCCAGCACGGTCGTCAGGATCAGCGCCAACGCATCGCGTTTGCCGACCACCACCCGTCCGATCTCGTCGAGCACCGCTTCACAGTTCGCGGTGGTGGCCGCCGCAGGCAGTCCTGTCGTCATACCCGCTCCAACCGTTGCAGGATCTCATCGAGCGTCGCCCTGCCGGGTCCGGGTTCTTCGGTCCCGCGTTTGGCGACGTTCTCGGGGTTGACCCAACCCCACAGCTCCGGGCCGAACAGCATCTCACCGGTGGCGTGGTAAGCGGATCGGTTGCGGTTGCGACGTTGGCCAGTAGCCAACTCGAACTGCCGCGCGAGCATGGGCCTTAGGTGCCTGTCCCAGTCGGTGCGGGTGGCCTCCGCACGGCTGATCAGGGTCTCGGTGCGTGATCGCCAGCGACGCAACGACTCTGCGGCATCGTCGGAAGGTGTGTCGACGCCGCCGGTTTCGGCCTCACGGGCCAGCTGCCACCGCAGGCCTAGCAATGCCAGCGCCAGCGCGATGCCGGAAACGATCAGGATCAGCTCACGATCACGGCTGGCGACCGCGATCAGTTCCGCACCCACAACCAACAGAAACGCCGCGGCCACAAGCCTTCTCACGATGCGACCCCCGTCGTGCGCTGCGGTAGTTCGCTCAGCACCCGGTTGAGCACCTGCACCGCGGCTTCACGGTGCTGCTCGCTCATCACGTGTGGCGAAAACCGCGCCTCCTCGAACAACTCGACGAGTTCGGTAGCGCTGTCGGAGCGTAACGCCCCGCTGGCGACCGCACGCGCGAGCACCTCGCTCGGGGTGTCGTACGCCTGCGGCGCTGCGCCGGGGACCCTCGTCAGTTCGCGTTCCATCGCGGCGTAGCAGGCGATGATCGCCTCGCGCGGTTCGCGGCTCAGGTCACCGATCTCGGCGAGGCCGACCTCGGCGGCCCTGGCAAGAGATGTCGTGGGCGCCGGGGCCACCGGCTCGTCCACCGCCACGACGACGTCGGCCGAAGTCGGGGTGCGCCCCTGTCGCCGCGATGCGACCGCCGTACCGACGACGATCAGCGCCATCAACAGAAGTATCGGGGGAATCAGGTAGTTCACGACGTTGCCGTCGGCCGCGTCGTCCTCGTCCGGACGCGGTGAGACGGAGTCGTCGGGGTCGCCGCGTACGGACGTGTCGGGTGTGGCGGCCGGCGGCACCTCTTCGGTCGGCACCGGGAGCGAGAGCCGGGATAGAAGTAAGACCAGGAACACCAACCCGATCAGCGCGGCCAACGCGACGAGGGTGAACCGCCACGACGGCCGGTCGCCGGGCCGTCGGTCCCGAGGCAGGCTCCCGGCCGCCGCTGGGAGTGGCCGCTTATCCCGCATCCGCACGATGATCGCGAAACCGATGATCGCCACCGCCGCGCACAGCAACACGATGACGGCCGCCAACGCCAGCGGGTTGCTCTGGCGTTGCCCTGGCTCTTCGGCGGTGCGCTCCACGCCGGGGACGTAGCCCCGCAACGCCCAGGCCGCAAGCACCATGAGCGCGATCACCGCGATCACGCGTCGAGTCGACGTGCCGGAAGTCCCCATGGCCCTGTGGTCATCCTGACACGAATGGCCGCCGGCCCGATACGTTCGACAACTATGACGATCACACTGCACGAGTCCCGCGTCGCCGGGGCGATCGACCGGATGTACGCCGAAGCGCGGTATCAGATGGAGGCACTTCGGCGCGCCGACTTCGCCCGCCTGTCGGAGGCGACGCCGCAGGAGCGCGCCGATGCTCTCAGCGACTTCTATCTGCCGGTGACGCCGGAGGCCGGCAGGCTGCTGTACGCGCTGGTGCGGGCGACTAAACCTGCCACCGTCGTCGAGTTCGGCATGTCCCTCGGCCTGTCCGCGATCCACCTGGCCGCGGCGGTGCGGGACAACGGAAGGGGCCGTGTCGTCACCACCGAACTGAGCGCGGCAAAGGTCGCCGCGGCAACGAAGACGTTCGTCGACATCGGTCTCGACGACGTGATCACGGTGCTGGCCGGCGATGCGCTACATACGCTGCAAACCCTGGCCGGCACAGTCGATTTCGTCCTTCTCGACGGCTGGAAGGAGTTGTATGTTCCAGTGCTCGAGCTGCTGGAACCGCGCCTGACGCCGGGCGCACTGGTCGTCGCGGACAACACATCGATGGACGAACTGGTGCCCTATCTCGACCACGTCCGTGACCCGGCTAACGGCTACGTCAGCGTACCGATCCCGGCACGGGAGAGCGACAGCATGGAGATCAGTTGCCGCGCAGTCACTTAACGCGCTGCAGCCGCGCCTTGGCGTCCTTGACCGCGGCGGCGGCTTCGCGCGAGGCCTGCTTGGCCTTGTCGTAGGAGTCCTCGGCGGCGGCCAGGCCGCGCTCGGCCTCCTGCAACCGGCGTCGGGCGTCCTGGTGGCGCAGACGCGCGGCGGCCAGGTCGGACTGCAGTTCGGACAGTGCGTCGTCGGCTTCGGCCCTGGCGCGCTCGGCGGCAGCCAGTTCGGCGCGCGCCTGCTGTCGTCGCCTGCTGGCCTCCGCGTCCTTGCCGTCGCGTCCTTCGTCGCGCGGCTCCACGGGTTCGGGCTCGGGCTCGCGCGTCGGCTTGCGTTTCGCTGTGGGGCTGAAAACAATTGCGGTGTCGCCGAACTCGCCGAATCCGGACCATTCCTCGGCCTTGGTCAGCCTGCCGAGCCGATCCGCGACATCGGGGTCGGCGATGGCGGCCTGCAGCGTCCCGGTGACGTCGTCGTGCAGCGCTCCCGTCGGACGCTTGAGTTCCGCCTCCTCGAACGCGGTACGGGTCAGATCGTTGACCAGCCGACGCTGTTCGGCCGACAGCTCCCGGATCCGCTCACCATCCATTGCCGCGTGTGCGTCGCGCAACCGTTCACCGAGACCCTTCAGGCGTTGCGTGACGTCCTCGTCGGCGAGCGCGAGCCGGTTGACCACCCATGCAGCGGTCGTTGGCTTCCGTGCGGCCGAGATCCGCTTGGCCGCATCGGCGTCGCCGCGTTTCTTCGCCTCACCGGCGAGCTTGGTGCGCAGCGCGGTGAAGTCCTCGAGCCTGGCGGCATAAAGTTCGTCGAGCGCGTCGTCGGCCACGGACTCATCCTCCCAAAGCGCGCCGGACCGCATTGCCGCTCTGCCGATCCGCCGCGAACGAGCCCACGCTCGGCGATGATCATCGAATGCGAGCAGCGCCGGGTACCGCGTCGCTGCGTCCGGCCGTGGTGATCGCCGCGCTCGGCGTGGTGTTCGGCGATATCGGCACCAGCCCGATCTACACGATCCAGACGGTGTTCAATCCGCGCGATCCGCATCCCGTGCCCGTAGCGCACAGCCACGTCTACGGCGTCGTCTCGCTGATCTTCTGGTCGGTGATGATCATCGTGACGCTCACCTACGTGACGCTGGTGATGCGGGCCGACAACCGCGGCGAGGGCGGGATCATGGCGCTGATCACGCTGTTGCGCCGGTGGACCGGCCGGCGCGGGCGACGGGTGACGGCGACGCTGGCCGCGTTGGGTCTGTTCGGCGCCGCGCTGTTCTTCGGCGACAGCATGATCACGCCGGCGATCTCCGTGTTGTCGGCGGTCGAGGGCCTCAAAGTGATCGACCCGGAGCTGGCCGACTTCGTCGTTCCGGTCACCGCCGTGATCATCGTCGCGCTGTTCTCGGTGCAGCGCTGCGGCACCGCCACCATCGGACGGTTCTTCGGCCCGGTGATGATCCTGTGGTTCGTCGCGATCGGGTTATGCGGGGTGCGTGGCATCACCGGGCATCCGGAGATCCTCAAGGCGTTGTCGCCGACCTACGCACTGACCTTCATCACCGAGCACTTCCACATCGGCTTCTTCGCGCTCGCGGCGATCGTGCTGGCGGTGACGGGTGCCGAGGCGCTCTACGCCGATATGGGCCACTTCGGCAGGCGGGCAATCACTTTCGGGTGGCTCGGGCTCGTCCTGCCCGCCTGCACGCTGAACTACTTCGGCCAGGGCGCGCTGGTGTTGGGCGACGAGTCGACGGTAGCGGCCCCGTTCTTCCTGCTGGCACCGGAGTGGGCCCGCGTCCCGATCGTGCTGTTGGCCACCGCCGCGACGGTGATCGCCTCACAGGCCGTGATCACGGGCGCGTTCTCGGTGACCTCGCAGGCCGCGCGCCTCGGATACCTGCCGCGGCTGCGCATCGAGCACACCTCGGCGTCGACCATCGGGCAGATCTACGTGCCGTGGATCAACGGCGCGCTGCTGCTGGGAGTGCTGATCCTGGTGTTCGCCTTCCGCAGTTCGGCGTCGCTGGCCTACGCGTTCGGCATGGCGGTTACGGGCACCATCACGATCACCACGACGCTGTTCTTCTATTACGCGCGCACACGGTGGCGGTGGCCGCTGTGGGTGGTGGTGCCCGGCGCGGGTGCACTGCTGGTGGTCGACCTGATGTTCTTCGGCGCCAACCTCACCAAGCTGGTGCACGGCGCGTGGTTACCGCTGACCATCGCCGTGGCGGCGTTCACGGTGATGACCACCTGGCAACGCGGGCGCGCCGTCATCACCGCAGCGCGCGAACGCGCCGAAGGACCGCTGCGTGAGTTCGTCGCGGGCTTGTCGCACTGCGAACCGCCGCTGATGCGAATACCGGTCACCGCCGTGTTCCTGAACCGCAGCCAGCACACCGCACCGCTGGCCATGCGGACCAACGTCGAACACAACCGCGTCCTGGCCGAGCATGTGCTCATCGTCTCCGTCGAGACCGAGACCGTGCCGCGCGTGCCCGACGCCGAGCGGATGACTCACGACGACCTCGGTTACACCCGAGACGGGATCGTCCACGTCGTCGCGCGGTTCGGTTACATGGAACGGCCGAACGTACCGCGGGCGCTGGCCCTGCTCGATCCCGCGGACACCGAGGGCCCGGTCGACCTGGCCAACGCGTCCTACTTTTTGTCCAAGCTCGAAGTATTTCCCGGCGACGCCCCGACCATGGCGCCGTGGCGCAAACGACTGTTCATCGCGACGTCGCACATCACCGCCGACGCCGCAGCGCACTTCGGCCTGCCGCTGGACCGCACCGTGATCGTCGGCTCCCGCATCCAGCTGTAGCGGGTTTCAGGCCAGACCGAGCGACGCCAGCAGATCGACGGTGCGCCACCAGATCAGTGCCGCGAAGACCACGAGCGCTGCCGCGCTGGCCCCCGCCTGGACCATGTTGCGCGAGCCGCGCGGCGCATACACGTAGGCCGTCGCGATCGCGGCACCCGTGACGAGCCCCCCGAGGTGACCCTGCCAGCTGATGTTCTGCGAGCTCACCAGCGGGATGATGAACGTGAACGCCAAGTTGATCGCGATGATCGCGCCCACCCATCGCACGTCCATGTTCAACCGCTTGCCCACCACGAATATCGCCCCGAATAGCCCGAAGATCGCGCCCGACGCTCCGGCGGTCTGCGCCACGGGCGACGACAGCAGATAGACGAGGACGGATCCACCGAGCGCGCTCAGCAGGTAAAGGGCCGAGAACCGCAACCGGCCCAGCGCCGCCTCGAGTGGCGGGCCGACCACGTAGAGGGCCCACATGTTGAGCAGGATGTGGGCCGGCCCGTAGTGCAGGAACGCCGACGTGATCAGGCGGTACAACTCTCCATCGGCCACGGCGAAGGACTGCAGCACGAGTTCGCGCTGGAAACCGGGCACCGCCATCTGCAGCACGAACATCACCACGTTCGCGGCGATCAGCACGTAAGTGACCATCGGTTTGGCCGTCGCGACGCCGCCGAACTGGGTGCGCACCTGCCGAACCTGCTGCGCGCCGGCGTTCACACATTCCACGCACTGATGCCCGACCGATGCCGCCCGCATGCACTCGGGACAGATGTAGCGGTTGCACCGTGCGCAGCGCACATAGGTCACCCGATCGGGGTGCCGGTAGCACGTCGGCGTCACCGGAGGGGTCGACATGGGTTGGGAGCCGGTCACAGCGTTCCGAACATTTCGATCCAGTTGCCGTCGGGGTCGGCGACGAACATCCAGCCCATACCCGGCACCGGCGCGAACTCGGTCAGCGGTTCGACGACGTCGTACCCGGCGGCGGCGAATTCCTCGGCGATGCCGCGCAGGTTCTTCACGCCCACCGTGAAATACCGGATCCCGGCCTGCGCCCGGCCGCCACCGGTCGTAACCGGTTGCGGCGGCGGCGACTCGTAGGTCACCAGCTTGACCACGCTGCCGCCAAGCGAGTACCGCCGCTGCGAACCGCCCGGAAACTCGATCTCGCCCTGGGGTTCGAGCTCGAGGAAGCCCTCATAGAAGGCGACCATCTCGTCTCGGTTCGTGGTGACGAGGCCGACTTCGACGCCGGGGCTCAGCAGATCCAGCTTCACAGGGACCACCTTATGTTCAGCCCTGGGTTCGACGCTCCACCCATCCGCGTTGGATAACGATTCGGTCACCATGCAAATCACGATCAATTAAAGATCGGTAGCTAATTCTCAGAGTTATCGAAGTTTCTGGTCGCACGCTTATCGAATTCCGGTGATATTGCGGTACAGATCACGCCGGTGCGGTGTAACGCCTGCATGTGGTCCGTTTCCGGGTTGCGCGGCGGCGTTTGTGCTCGTTTGCCTTGGGTACCTTGGTTTTCGGGGACGGGGGAATCAGCGACAAACGCAATGAAGGAAAGAAACGATATGAAAATCCGTGGTATCGCCGCGCGTCGGCAGATCGCCGGCGCCTGTGCCGCCAGCCTGCTCGGCGGCCTGGCCGCAGCAACCATCGCCGCGCCGTCGGCGATGGCCGCACCGGACTGCAGCGCAAGCGCCGTGTCCGGCACCGTCAGCAATGTGACGGGTCAGGCACGTTCGTACCTGGACGCCCATCCGGGTGCCAACCAGGCCGTGACCACCGCGTTCGGCCAGCCTCGCAACGAAGCGTCGGCCACCTTGCGCGGGTACTTCAACGCCAACCCGCAGGAGTACTACGACCTGCGCGGCATCCTCGCGCCGATCGGCGACGTGCAGCGCACCTGCAACGTCCAGGCGCTGTCGCCGGAGCTGGCGTCGGCCTACGACGAGTTCATGGCCGGCTAATCCGGTCGACCTCAGATGCACAAAGCCCGTCGCCGCAGCTCCGTGCTGCGGCGACGGGTTTTTTCCTTCCCATGCCCGCTGTCCGTTTAGACTGGCTCGCATGACTTTGCCGCGACTGGCCGCCGTTGCCGCGACGGCGCTCCTCGCCCTCGGCGGGCTGGGTGTCGCGCAGGCCCAACCGGATGAGCCGCATCATCCCGATCCGGGGGCTCCCGGACCGTCCGCCGCGCCGGGCCCGTCCTCCGCACCGGGGCCGCCCCCCGCGGGGCCCCTGACCTCCATCGACAAGGACGGCACCTACGAGGTCGGCACCCAGATCCTGCCGGGTACGTACTCCTCGGCGGGCCCCGTGGACGACGGCGCCTGCTACTGGAAGCGGGTCAACGACGACCAGGTTCCCGACAACGCGCTCACCAAGAAGCCCCAGGTGGTGCGCATCGAGGCGACCGACACCGCCTTCACCACGCGTGATTGCCAGCCCTGGCAGCAGACCAACGCCTCGCCGCCGCCGCAGGCCTCCCCCACCGACCTGCTCGGACAACTGGGGTCGTTCATCGGCAAGGGCATCCTGAGCGGCGGGCCCCGCTAGCCTGGCCGGGTGGCCGACCTTCACCCCGACATCGCCGTGCTGCGCCCACTGCTCGGCGTCTGGTCCGGTCCAGGCGCCGGTGAGTACCCCACGATCCAACCGTTCGGATACCACGAGCAGGTCGCGTTCGACCATGTCGGCAAACCGTTCCTGACGTACCGGCAGAAGACGACCGCCGACGACGGCCGGCCCCTGCACGCCGAGACGGGCTATCTGCGGGTGCCGTCCCCCGGCCGTGCCGAATGGGTGCTGGCCCATCCGACCGGGATCACCGAGATCGAGGAGGGCACCCTCGTGGTCGACGGCGTAGTCATCGAGCTCGACCTGACCGCGACCTCGATCGGGCTCACCTCGACTGCGAAAAATGTTGTTGCGCTGGGTCGTTCGATCCGCGTCGACGGCGACGAGTTGGTTTACACGCTGCGGATGGCCGCGATGGGTCAGCCGCTGCAACACCACCTGGGTGCGACCCTGCACAGGGCGGCCGAATGACCGCGCCCGACGGCAGGATACGAGTGCCCGACGATCTCGACGCCGTGACCGCGGTCGGCGAGGAAGACCACTCGAACGTCGACCCCGTGGCGATCGAACGCATCTGGCAGGCCGCGCGCCACTGGTATGAGGCCGGGATGCATCCCGCCATCCAGATATGCCTGCGGCACAACGGAAAGGTCGTGCTGAACCGGGCGATCGGACACGGATGGGGCAACGGTCCCACCGACCCACCCGATACCGAGAAGGTGCCCGTCACCACCGAGACACCGTTCTGCGCGTACTCGGCGGCCAAGGCGATCACGACGACGGTCGTGCACATGCTCGTCGAGCGCGGCGTCTTCTCTCTCGACGACCGCGTCTGCGAGTACCTGCCCAGCTACACCAGCCACGGCAAGCACCGCACCACGATCCGGCATGTGATGACCCACAGCGCGGGCATCCCGATCCACACCGGGCCGCGCCCGGATCTGCGGCGCATGGACGACAGCGAGTACACCCGGGAAAAGCTCGGCGAGCTCAAACCGCTGTATCGGCCGGGCCTCGTGCACATCTACCACGGACTGACCTGGGGTCCGTTGATGCGCGAGATCGTCGGCGCCGCGGCCGGACGCAACATCCGCGACATCCTGGCGACCGAGATCCTCGAACCGCTGGGTTTCCGGTGGACGAATTACGGCGTTGCGGCACAAGACGTTCCGTTGGTCGCACCCAGCCATGCCACCGGCAAGGAGCTCCCTCAGCCCGCCGCCACGGTGTTCCGCTTGGCGGTCGGCGGCTCAATGTACAAGATCATCCCGTTCTCGAACAGCCCGCAGTACCTGACCAGCGTGCTGCCCTCGTCGAACACGGTCTCCACGGCCTACGAGCTGTCGCGGTTCGCCGATTTGCTGCGACGCGGCGGCGAACTCGACGGCGTACGCATCATGGCGCCGGAGACCCTGCGCAATGCGACCGCCGAAGCCCGGCGGCTGCGCCCCGACGTCGCGGTCGGGCTGGCGCCGCTGCGCTGGGGCACCGGTTTCATGCTCGGGTCGAAGCGGTTCGGGCCGTTCGGTCGCAATGCCCCCGCCGCGTTCGGGCATACGGGCCTGACCAACATCGCGGTATGGGCGGATCCGCAGCGCAGTTTGGCCGCCGGGGTGATCAGCAGCGGCAAGCCCGGCCCCCATCGCGAGGCCAACCGGTACGGGGCCCTGCTGGACACGATCACGTCGGCGCTGCCTCGAAACTGAACTTCTGCTCGAGAAATCACCGCAGCTTGCGGCATATCTTCAGGTTCGGCGGGAAGAATCCGAGCGCACGCCGCGGTAGAAGCCGCGCCAGACGATCCACGGCATCAGCACGCGGTCGATCGACCAGCCGGGGAATCGGAACGCCTGCCCCTTGGGGGTGAACACCTCGAGCCCGTCGCCCTGCGGTCCGAGCACCGAACCCCACCGCCGGCTCGCGGGGCGGTAGGCGCGCAGCGGTTTGCCGCCGAAGTGGGCGCGGATGTTGTGGGCGAGCAGCCCGTCGGCACGGTTGCGGGCCGAGCTTCGCAGCGGGTCGGTCGCGGCGACGTCGCCGACCGCGAATACACCGGGCGCGCCGGGCACCCGGAGTTCGGGGGTGACACGCACGAAGCCGTGCTCGTCGAGCAACTCGGGCGGCAGCCACTGCGTGTTGGGTGAGACCCGGCCGATGGCCCACAGCACCGCGTCGGCCGACGCCGCCGGCTGCCCGGTACTCCACTGCACCGGTGCGTCGGTGATCTCGTCGCACGCGAAGCCGTCCGGGAGCACCGCACGATGGCCCGCGTGCAGGCCGACGCCGAGGCCGGTCAGCTGACGGCTGATCTGCTGCCACACGCGCGGGTGGTGGTGCACAAGGGCACGCTCTGAAGGGAAATAGAGGTCGACGCGTTTGTCGGGCCACGCCTTGGCGAGGTTGGCGGCGCTGCTGACCGCGGCGGCACCACCGCCGATGACGATCACCGACCGCGCGGATCCCAGTCGCTGGTGTGCCGCACCGAGTTCGGTGGTGATCTCGTCGGCCGACTGCAGATGCGGTTGCCGCCAGAAGCCGTTGCTGACCCCGGTCGAGATCACCAGGGCGTCATAGGGTTCGGCGACAGTGCCGCCGGCGGCGGTCTCGACGAACACTTTTCTGGCCGCCCGGTCGAGCCCGGTCAGCGTGCCGTGCACGGTGCGGACGTGGTCGAGTCCGCGGAATCGGTGGAACGGAATCCAGTTGTAGCGGGCCCAGTCCTGCGGCCTGCTGATGCGCATGCCGAGTTCCTGGCCGCTGAGCAGTCCAGGTTTGGCGGAGACACCGACGACGTCGGCGTGCCGGGCGAGTTTGATCGCGGTCAGCACGCCGCTGTCGCCGAGGCCCGCGACGACCACCCGAGGACGCGTCACCGTCCGCCGATCCTGCCCAGTCGCATTCACCTCACCCTAGTCACCGGGCAGGCTGCCGACCTCCAGACCCGCGATCTCGGACTCCCCGTCGAAGATCACCCGGCCGAAATCCCTGACAACGCAGCGCAACCTGCCTGCGAGGTGTTCAAAGTCGATGTCGACGTTGCGCCGCTCGGCGGGCAGGGGCACCGGAAGTACATGCGGATCGAGATGCGTACCGTCGCCGTGCAATTCGATCTGGTACCGAAGCGACGTCGCGCGCAGCCGCCACGTACCGTCGCCGATGTCCGAGCGCACCCAGGCCGTCGGCGGGGTCAAGCGCAGCACCTTGTTTTCGAGCCGGACGACGACGCCTGCCACATCCTGTTTGAGCGGTCCGAGCGCGAGCAGTCCACCGGAGAACGCCACCGAGACGTCGGCGTCGCCGAAGTCGTGTGCCTGACCCCACCACCACCGCTGTGGGAAGCCCGCGCCCCAGTTGCGTTCGGTGTAGAGCTTGGCGCGGTCGAACTCCCAGCGCTCACCGCCGAATTCGACGGTGCCGGTGGCGGATCCACCGAGCCGGTACGGATGCCAGTACTGGTTGAGGAACGGTATGACCGAGGCGAGCCCGCCGCCGGCCAGCGCCTTGGGCCAGCGGACCGGGTCGTCGAAACGCATGTCGACGCGCACGCCGGGAAGGTCGGCATGCAGCCGGTCGTATGTCGCATGGAACCGTCCGTCGGAAGCGTCGAGCCGAAACGGGTCCGCGCCGGCGTAGGCGCCGTCCAACGCCGCGCTGTACACCCGCTCGCCAGGGTGCAACGCCACCGCGGTGGTCGCCCAGTCGCCGTCGGGATGCTGGTTGACGCTGAACAACGCCACCACGGCGCGTCCCGACGCGGCATCGGTCAGGCGCCAGAACCAGCCCTCCATCTCCGTGCCGTGCGAGGTCAGCGGATCGCCGAAGGGCAGATCGGCGCCGGTGCGCCGATAGACGCCTGCGATGGGCCCCGCGACGAGCCGCGTCGCGTCCCTGGTGGTGTCGAGAGCGGTCATGACCGCTACGTTGACGGTTCGGCCGCGGTGCAAACCCTCAGCCCGGCGGGTCGAGCCGAACCCGGTACATCGACGGCCAGAACTTGCCGGTCAGCAGGTATTCGTCGCCGCCGACGTGCGCGATGCCGTTGAGCACCTTCTCCCGGTCGTCGCCCTGACCGGGCCACAGCCCGGCGGCGTCGACGACGGTGTTGACCCTGCCCGTCGCCGGATCGATGCGCACGATCTCATCGGAGTGCCAGACGTTGGCCCAGACCTGGCCGTCGACGCACTCGAGCTCGTTGAGATTGCGCAGCGGCTGGTCGTCGCGGGTGACGGCCACCGAGCCGGTCTCGGCGAAGGTCGCAGGGTCGTGGAATCGCAGCCGGTCGGTGCCGTCGCTGCGGACCAGCCGGTCACCGTCGTGACACAGACCCCAGCCCTCCCCGTCGACCGCCGCCTCTCGCACTGGGGTCAGGGTGGCCCTGTCCCATTCCACCGCCACCCCGTTCCGCCACGTCAGCTCCCAGATACGGTCGCCGACGACGGTGATGCCCTCGCCGTAGTAGTTGTTCGGGGCCGGTGCCGCGCGCCGCACCGCACCGGTGGCCGGGTCGAGCTCGCGTACCTGTGATTGGCCCACGATGCCCGTGCCTTCGTAGAGGATGTTGCCGTCGAGCTCGAGGCCCTGCGTCCACGCGGTGACGTCGTGCGGAATCTCCTCGAGGACAACGGGTTCGATGACGGGCGCAGATCCCGACGGGGTGGGTGTGTCGCTCTGGGCGGGCGGCGACGAGCCGCCGCACGACACCGTCGCGACCGCGAGCAGGACCGCGGCCGCACGTCGGACCAGCGAGGCATACATAGGTCACATGCCTACCGGATGCGCGGGCGTCGTGCCGCTATATGGCTCTCAGCGGGCCAGCACCGCGTCGATCGCGCGGTAGATGCGCTGCTCGCTGACCGGGCGGGGCGTGCCCAGCTGCTGCGCCCACAGGCTGACGCGAAGTTCCTCGATCTGCCTGCCGATGTCGCGGATGTCGGCGCCGGCGGTGCGCGCGGATGACAACGCGCGCACCAGCTCGTCGTACGCGTCTTCGACCGCATGTACGCGGTCCATCCGCTCGCGGTCGGCCGCGGGCGCCTGCGGCAGCCGCTCCAGCCGCCTGCCGATGGCAAGCAGATAGCGGGTCAGGTCGGCCAGGTGCGCGGCGCCGGTGGCCGCGACGAAGCCGCGCGGCAACAACCGGTCCAGCTGTGCGCGGATGTCGGCGATCGCGTCGGCCTGCGCGGCCGAGGGCGCCGGCGGCAACGCCACCTCGACGTCGTGCGCTGCCGCGAGCACCTTCTCCACGCGGGTGACGATTCCGGCCGTCGTGGCCACCAGGTCGGCGGCGACGCGGTCGCGCAGCGCGGTGAACTCCTCGCGGGTCCACGCCGGCGCGGGTGCGAGCATATCGGTTGCGGCGTCGGCGCAGTCCTCGATCAGCGCCTGCAGAGACCCGTCGGGATTGGCGCCGAGGACGAGCTTGGTGCGGGGCTGCAGTCCTCGTTCAACGGCTTTCACGGGTGAGGGCACCGCGAGGCGCAACAACCTGCGGGTGCCGGGCCCCACCGACGCCTGCTGTTCGGCGGCGGTCGGGAACACATGCAGGTCGACGGCGCCGCCCTTGTCGACCAGCGCTGGATATCCGCGCACGGTGTGGCCGCCGGCGGTCCGCTCGACAGTGCGCGGCATCTCGTCGAGATCGTCTGGCCACGTGCGCAATCCGGTGCGCTCGAGGCCGCCCGCCACCGCGTCGGCGACCGCGCGCCGGACCGGCGCGGCGAGTTCATGCTGCAGCGCGTCGAGATCCTTACCGCGCGCCAATTCGGTGCCGTCGGCGCCTTCGACGGCGAAGGTGACGCGCAGGTGCGACGGCAGCTTGTCGAGGTCGAACGCGTCTATCGGCACCAGCACGCCGGTGCGGCGGTGCAGTTCACGCTGCACGGCCTCGAGCAGCGGCTCGGCTCCCGGGGTGATCGCACCGAGCACCGCGCGCGCCGTGTCAGGTGCGGGCACGAAGTTGCGCCGCAAATCTTTCGGTAGCGAGCGAATCAACGCGGTGACCAGCTCCTCGCGCAATGCCGGTACCTGCCAGGCGAACTCGTCGCCGCCGAGCCGGGCCAGCACCCCCACGGGCACGTGCACGGTCACACCGTCGTCCTCGGCTCCCGGCTCGAAGCGGTAGCTCAGCGGCAGCGCCAGGTCGCCCGCCCGCCACGCGTCGGGCTGGCCATCGACCGCGTCCTCGGTACGAAGCAGATCGTCGCGGGTGAACGTGAGCAGCTCCGGGGTGACGTGGCGCTGCTTTTTCCACCATGCGTCGAAGTGCCGCGCGGACACCACATCCGCCGGGATGCGTGCGTCGTAGAACGCGAAGATCTCCTCGTCGCCGACCAGCAGGTCGCGTCGGCGGGCCTTCTCCTCCAGTTCCTCGAGTTCCTCGCGCAGGCGGGCGTTGTCGCGGAAGAAGTGGTGCCGCGTCTGCCAGTCGCCCTCGACCAGCGCGTGCCGGATGAACAAGTCGCGCGCCAGGTCCGGTTCGATCTGCGAGTAGCCGACCCGGCGACGGGCAACCAGCGCCAGCCCGTAGAGCGTCACCCGCTCGAAGGCCATCACCGCCCCGCGCTGGGCGTCCCAGTGCGGTTCGCTGTAGGTGCTCTGCACGAGATCGCCCGCGATGCGCTCGACGACTTCGGGTTGGATACGGGCCCCGACGCGGCCGAACAGCCGGCTGGTTTCGACGAGATCGGCGACGACGATCCAGCGCGGCGGACGTTTCGTGAGCGCCGAACCGGGCGCGAGGACGAACTTGGAGTTGCGCGCGCCCTGGTATTCGCGGCCGTCACCGTCGCGCAGCCCGATATGCGATAGCAGGCCCGCCAGAAGCGCGGCGTGCACACTTGCGGGGTCGGCGGGTTCTCGCACGTCGCTGGACTCCGTGATCCCGAGGTCGCGCGCGATGCTGCGCAGCTGGCCGGTGAGGTCCTGCCACTCCCGGATCCGCAGATAGTGCAGAAACTCGTCACGGCACATCCGGCGAAACGCATTGCCGGACAGCTCTTTGCGCTGCTCGCCGAGGTACCGCCACAGGTTGAGGTACGACACGAAATCGGAATGCTCGTCGGCGAATCTGGCGTGTTTCTGCCGCGCGGCGTCCTCGCGGTCGGCAGGCCGCTCCCGAGGGTCGGGGATCGACAGCGCCGCGGCCAGCACGAGGATCTCGCGCACGCAACCCTCGGTGTCGGCCTGCAGGATCATGCGGCCCAGACGGGGGTCGACGGGAAGCTGCGCGAGCCTGCGGCCGACATCGGTGATCGCGCCGTCGGCATCGAACGCGCCGAGTTCCTGCAACAGCTGCACACCGTCGCGGATGCTGCGCCGGTCCGGCGGGTCGAGGAAAGGAAAGGTCTCGATCTCGCCCAGCCCGAGGGCCGCCATCTGCAGGATGACCGCGGCCAGGTTGGTCCGCAGGATCTCGGGCTCGGTGTAGCGCGGCCGCGCCGCGAAGTCCTCCTCCGAGTAGAGGCGGATACATACCCCCGGTGCCGTCCGTCCGGACCGCCCGGCCCGCTGCGCGGCCGACGCCTGGGAGATCGGCTCGATCGGCAGCCGCTGCACCTTGGTTCTGCGGCTGTAGCGGGAGATGCGGGCGGTGCCCGGGTCGACGACGTAGCGGATTCCGGGCACCGTGAGCGACGTCTCGGCGACGTTGGTCGCGAGCACGATGCGGCGGGCGGTGTGGCGGGGCGCGAACACCCGCTGCTGGTCGGCCGTCGGCAACCGTGCGTACAGCGGTAGCACTTCGGTGGTGGCACCGACCAATCCGCGCAGCACCTCACTGGTGTCACGGATTTCCCGCTCACCCGACAGGAACACCAGCACGTCGCCGGGCGGTTCGTTCTCCAACTCGGCGATGGCGTCGACGATCGCCTCGGTCTGGTCGCGGGTCTGCGTGCGCACCACCTCGTGGTCGGGATCGTCGGGGTCATCGCTCTCGTCGACCGGGGCGGCGACTTCCAAAGGGCGGTACCGTATTTCGACCGGATAGGTGCGCCCGGACACCTCGACGATCGGCGCACCGGCGCTGAGTCCATGTTCGGCACCGCCGAAGTGGGCCGCGAAGCGCTCCGGTTCGATCGTCGCGGAGGTGACGATCAGCTTGAGGTCGGGCCGCCGAGGCAGAAGCCCCCGAAGGTATCCGAGTAGGAAGTCGATGTTGAGGCTGCGCTCATGGGCCTCGTCGAGGATCAGGGTGTCGTAGCGCAGCAACCGGCGGTCACGCTGGATCTCGGCGAGCAGGATGCCGTCGGTCATCAGCTTGACCAGGGTGCGGTCGCTGGCCTGGTCGGTGAAGCGCACCGTGTAGCCGATCGTGTCGCCCAGCGGGCTGCCCACTTCGTCGGCGATGCGCTGGGCGACGGTGCGGGCGGCGAGGCGTCGCGGCTGGGTGTGCCCGATCGTGCCGCGCACACCGCGGCCGATGTCGAGGCAGATCTTGGGCAGCTGGGTCGTCTTCCCCGAACCGGTTTCGCCGGCGACGATCACCACCTGGTTTTCGGTGATCGCCTTGGCGATCTCGTCGCGGCGTTCGCTGACCGGAAGCTCGGGGTAGGAGATTGTCGGGACCGCGGCGGCGCGGGTCGTGACGACCGCTTCCGCGGCAGCGATCTGCTCGGCGAGTTTGGCGAGCTTCTCCGGAGGCGCGCCGCGCATTTGACGAAGGCGCCTGCCGAAGCGGGCCGCGTCGCGGATGGTCAGCCCGTCGAGGCGTTCGCGAAGCTCAGCGACAGACGGGCCGGACACTCCGGCCAGGATAGGCGGCCGGTCAGGGCGTCGGCAGGTCGGCGTCGCTGTCGGCGGTCGACGGGGTGCCCGTCCAGTTGGCCGGCAGGCGAAGTGCACTCTCCGACGGGAATCCGGGCTCGGCGGTGTAGATGCACAACGTCGGGCGTCGTGAATGCAACCGGCACGGTGCGGTCCTACGTGGGCCGCACCGTGCCGCTGCGCGCGGAGGTCGCGTATGCGTCACGGGCGGAATCGATTTCGTCGCAGAGACGCTCGGCGTCGGTGTACAGCCCGCCGAAGATCGCCCACTGGGTGGGACGGTCGAGTTCACGGTTGGCGACGTGCGCGGTCAGTTCGTCGAACGCCGCCCGGCACCGGCGGGCCTCCTCGGCCAGGGGTTGCCCGCCGAAGTCGGCGACGGTGTGCATCGACCCCGCAGCCGCGACGGCATCCCGCACGGCCGCCAGCAGCGTGCCGTAGCGGCGGAGGAACTCGTCGTGGTGTGCGCCCGACTCTTCCCGCGCGACGGCACGGACCACCCCCGTGGCCACCCATCGCAACTCTTCGCCGATCCGCTCGAGCGCATTGACCGTCACCCGGTGACCTGCCACCGCGGTGTCGGTGTGGACCAGCAGCCGGCGCACATTGAGCTTCGTGGTGCGCACGGCGTGGTCGAGGGTGTGGCGGGCCTGCGCCGCCTTGTTCGGCAAGGCGTCGGCGCGCCACTGCCAATCCCGCGCGACCTCCTCGCTCACCTCGTCGTCGTCCACCAGCCCCTCGGCCATATCCGTCAGCAGCTCGACCATCGACCCGCTGACCGATTCCACGGCGTGCCGGACGCTGCGATACCGCAGCGGCGGCGCGACCACCAACGTCACCACGAGCGCCACCGACGCGCCCAGCAGAACCATCCCCGCGATCGACGGAAGGGGGCTGCCGCCCGAGGCGTCACCGGAGGGCAGCGCGAAGGTGCCATAGGCGAAGATCGCCGCCACCGCGACGTTGATCCCCTGAGCGCCCAGACGGCGCCACCGCCCGATCACCAGCGCGACGATCAGCATGGCAGGGAACAGCCACACCACCACACCCCACAGCCACACCGCCGCGCCCGCCAGGCCGATGCCGACGAGCATCGCGGCCGTGTAGCGAACGGCCTTCGCGATCGAGTCCGCGATCGTGATCTCGACCAGCATCAGGGCCGAGAACGCCGCGAAGGTGGCGTGCGAGGAACCGAACACCCTGGTCGCCAGGAGCCACGCGATGGTGCACGCGATGACGGCCTTCAGCAAGGCCAGTGCGGTCTCGCGATCGAGCCGCACGTGATGGAACGCGTGCCGGGCACGGGATAGCAGACTGCCCACCACGTGGTGGGCCTTCCCGCTGCCGGGAGGCGTAAACCGTCAGGGCGTGTCGGGCGCCCAGTAGTCGAGCATCTCGGCGAACGTCTCGAACGCCGGGGTGGACACGCCGTAGGTGGCCTCGAGGTGGATGCTCAGCGGGAAGCCGAGGTCGCCGACACCGTCGATGACGCGTTTGTACAAGTCGAGCATCAGTTTGCGCTTCTCCGCCGGCTCTGTGGAGGCGAGCTTCTTGACGAACTCCTGCTCGGCGGCGACGGCGGCGTTACCCGGATCCTGGATCAGCCAGTTGATCAGGCCGACCTTGCTCTCCAGCTTCGGCACGAAACCGAACGACAGCAGGATCTCGGGCCGGTGATCGGTCAGCTCGGCGAAGTCGCGCAGGAACCCGACGATCGCGTCGGAGTACAGCAACTGGGTCATGCCGTAGGTGGCGCCCTGATCGCACTTGAACCGGAACCGGCCCTGCTCACCATCGCGGGTTGGGATGAGAATCGCCCCGCGGTTGGGCACGACGTCGGAGTAGATCGACAGCGCGTCGGTCGGAGCGACCCCGGTACCCTCGCCGTCGCTCATCGTGCGCGGCACCCCGACGAACGCGATGCCGTCGAACCCGGCGCTGGACAGATCGGTCAGCCGCCGACGCAACGTCGGTTCGTCCATGAACGCGGTGACCTGGGTGCACAGCCCGTTCATCCCGGACAGTTCGGGGGTGATGATCGCCCAGAAGTCGAGCACATCCATTTTGGGCTTCATCTCGATGGGACGGTCGTCGTCCTCCTCGATCATGCCGGGGATCATCACGTGCTGGATGCGGCCGTCGAGCCCGGTTTCCGCGGAGCATCGCAGCACCTTCTGCGCATCCTCCAACGCCTGCTCGTGCCCACGCTCGACGTTCGGCGGCACCAGCTCGAGCGCGATGGTGTTCAGCGTCACCGGGCTGCTCCTCATCCGACGGTTTCTTCCCGCGCGCGGCAGGTCTTCTTTGACCACCATCCGCGCTCGCCAGGAAGCCTCACCATACAGACATCACCGTTGGGACCCGTTCCGGCTCCGCAGCTCGAGGGCTCCCAGTCGATTCCCAGCGTCTGACCAACCGTATGCCGACTGCGGTTGGTACCAACGGAGCCATGACTCCCGGACGACAATGCCTGGACACCGCGGAAGGTGTTCTCATCGCGCTTCGCCACTGCACGGTCGACGAGGCGTTCCGCGAGATGATCCGCGCGGCGCAACACCATCGGGTGCCGTTGTTCACGCTCGCCGACGCGCTGGTCACCGCCGCAAGCGGCAAAGGGGAATGTGTGAACGCGGCGGCGCGAACCGCTGTGCTCACCGAGTGGGGCGCCCTGTTGGGAACTTCGACCTCGGCCCGTTTGTGAATCTGACGACGACACGGAGCACCGATTACCGCTCGTACTGTGGAAAGGGTGAGCATCGCACCCACCGCCGTCACCTTCGCCGACCGCTACGCCAGCGACCTACCCGAGCTCGCGGTCCGCTGGCAGGCCGAGTCGGCGCCGGAACCGCGGCTGCTCGTCCTCAACGAGCCGCTGGCCGCCGAACTCGGCATCGACCCCGCCTGGTTGCGCGGACCCGAGGGGCTGCGGCTGCTGGTCGGCACGCAGGTTCCCGACGGCGCGAACCCGGTCGCGCAGGCCTATGCCGGTCACCAGTTCGGTGGGTACGTCCCGCGACTGGGCGACGGGCGCGCGCTGCTGCTCGGCGAACTCACGACGACCTCCGGAGAGCTTCGCGACCTGCATCTGAAGGGTTCCGGCGCGACGCCGTTCGCGCGCGGCGGCGACGGTTTGGCCGCCGTCGGCCCGATGCTGCGTGAATACATCGTCAGCGAGGCGATGCACGCGATGGGTATTCCGACCACCCGCTCGTTGGCCGTGGTCGCGACCGGACGCCAGGTGCAGCGCGAGACGCCGCTACCCGGTGCGGTGCTGTCGCGGGTGGCCCGCAGCCATCTGCGCGTCGGCACCTTCCAGTACGCCGCGAACACCGGCGACATCGAGCTCTTGCGGCGCCTGGCCGACCACGCGATCCAGCGGCACCATCCCGACGCAGCCGGCGCGGGCAACCCCTATGTCGCGTTGTTCGAGTCGGTGATCGCGGTGCAGGCCGCGCTGATCGCCAAATGGATGCTGGTCGGCTTTGTGCATGGCGTGATGAACACCGACAACATGACGATCTCCGGGGAGACCATCGACTACGGGCCGTGCGCGTTCATGGAGGCCTACGACCCCGAGACGGTGTTCAGCTCGATCGACTCGTGGGGCCGCTACGCCTACGGCAACCAGCCGGCGATCGCGGTGTGGAACCTGGCCCGGCTGGCCGAGGCACTGCTGCCGTTGTTCGCCGACGAACAACAGCAGGCGATTGCGATCGCCGAAGGCAGCCTCGGTGGTTTCGCGCCCAAGTTCCAGGACGCGTTGTCGGCGGGCATGTGCGCCAAGCTCGGGTTGCCCGACACCACGCCCGACGAGATCGCGGTGCCGTTGATGAACGACCTGATCGCCCAGCTGCACCAGAGCCACGTCGACTTCACGTCGTTCTTCCGCCAACTCGCGCATGCGGCCCGCGGTGACGACGAACCCGCACGCGGCCTGTTCCTCGACCTCGCCGCGTTCGACGAGTGGCTGTCGCGGTGGCATGCGTTGCGGCCCGACGCGACGGTGATGGACCGCGTCAACCCGGTCTACATTCCTCGCAACCATCTGGTCGAGGAGGCGCTGACCGCCGCGACCGGCCAGATTGGCGGCACCGCCGCCGAAGGCGACCTCGACCCGCTGTACCGGCTGCTGGACGCGGTCACCGCGCCGTATGACGAGCGCCCAGGTCTGCAGCGGTACGCCGAACCCGCACCCGATGACTTCGGGAAGTACCGAACCTTCTGTGGGACCTGAGCCAGCCGACCTAGACTGCCTTCATGATGCGACGGTCACTGATCGCGGGGCTTTTCGTGGCCGCGCTGGCGGCAGCACCCCTTTCGCCCGTCGTCGCGGCAGCCCAGCCGGGCAACTGTTGCTGCCCGCCGGGTCAGACGGGCGTCATTTACGGTTGCGCGTCCTTCTGCGTCGACGGTAAGGCCTTGGACACCAGCACCGGATTGTGCGTGCCGGTCCCCCCGCCGTATCCGCATCCGCCGGTGGCCTGAGGCGCGTCAGCCGGTCGCGGGGGTTAGGCCGACGCGGTGTCGGTTACTTCAAGATCTATGCCTGACGACCCGTTGCGCCGTGACCTGTTGCAGGAACTGCTCCACGCGTACGGCCCCTGCGGTCAGGAAGACGCCGTGCGGGAGGTGTGCCGCCGCGAGCTCGAACCGCACGTCGACGAGATGTGGGTCGACGAGGCGGGCAACCTGATCGGTTTGCTTTACGGCGACCACCGCGCGGACCAGCCGATCCGTGTGATGGCCCATATGGACGAGCTGTCGATGCTGGTCAAACGGATCGAGCCCGACGGGACCCTGCACATGACGCCGCTGGGCACGATGTATCCGGGCAACTTCGGTCTCGGGCCGGTCGCGCTGCTCGGCGACCAGCGCACCGTGTGCGGCGTGCTGACCCTCGGCTCCGAGCACACCACCAAGGAGAGTCAGCGGATCTGGGAGACCAAACCGGACCAGGGGGACCTGGCGCTCGACTGGCTCCATGTCTACGTCTTCACCGGCCACACTCCCGAGGAACTGGCCGACGCCGGTGTCAGAGCGGGCACGCGGGCGTGCGTCCACCAAAGCAAGCGCACGCTGATCGACGTCGGCCCGGACTATCTTGGGTGCTACTTCATGGACGACCGCGCGGCGGTCACCGCACTGCTCGACGTGGCGAGCCGGCTGGCTTCCGGCGACGGGCGCCCGGCACGCGACACCTACCTGGTCTTCACGACCGCCGAGGAAGTCGGTGGTGTCGGCGGCTCGTACGCCAGCCGCGCGCTGCCCGGCGACCTGACCATCGCGCTGGAGGTCGGTCCGGCCGAAGCGGAGTACGGGACCTCGTGCAGCGGCGGCCCGATCGTCGCCTACAGCGACGCCGAGACGATCTACGACAAGGCGGTCGCCGATGCGCTCATCGCCGCCGCCACCGAGCTCGGCCTTTCGGCGCAGCCTGCGGTCCTGGGTGCGTTCGAATCCGACGCTTCGCACGCCAAGGCCAGCGGGCTCACTCCGCGGGCCGGGCTGCTGTGCCTGCCCACGCTCAGCACGCACGGCTACGAAGTCATTGCCCGCCAAGCGATTCCGGATATGGCCGCGGTGCTCGTCGAACTTTTGCGTCGCGGCGTCTGAACACCGTCAGCCGTCGAGTTCGCCGGCGATACCGCGCTCGATGGCGACGCGGGCCCGCTCTGGCAGCACCATCAGGCCCTCGAGTTCGCGGCGGGCGAGTTCGTAGCCGCGTTCGCGTTCCTGCGGGGTGGCCGCGGTGTCGGTCGCGACGCGCAACATGCTCTGGGCCCGCGCTATGCGCTGCTGATCCTGCGCCGAGAAGTCGCTGCGCCGACGACGGACCGCCTCGGTCTCGGCGGCCTCGAACGCGGTGACGTAGTCGGTGACGGCGTCGACGTACTCGCGCGCCGCTTCGGCGTCGTCGACCAGATCCTCGGCCTTGTCCGGACGCAACAGGTCCGCACGCAACTTGGTCCGATGGAACCGCTCGGTCAGCGGGTCGCGCATGTCGGTCATCAACGGGTAGTCGAGCAGCTTCGCGACGTCCAGCTCGTACTCGAGCCATCGGGTGTCGGTGCGGTCGTGCGCCTTGACCGCCCGCGCGATCGCCTGCCACTGCGTTGCCGTTCCGGACGAGGGCTGCGGTGCGGGGTCGGCGAGTTGCTCGCGGCCGGCGTCCTGGCGTGCGCGCGCCGCCGTCAGCGCCCGCCACCCCCCGTACAGCACGCCGGCGAGCGGAACCAGCACGATCAGCAGCTCGAGCAGACGGATGATCAAGCCCATACCGACACCATGTAGCCAGGATGCCACCGATGCATCAACCTGACGGGGGCCGCCGCGCAGCGGAGCCCGGCTCGGGACCATTGGAGCTAGTGCCCGCCTAGCAGCGAAACATTCGTTGTCAGCGAATTATTCGCTGATAGGTGGGCACTCGCGCATACTCCACCCCGCGAGGCTCAGTCCGCGCCGGGTTCCGGTACGGACGCCATCAGCAGTGCCCGGGGCCGTACGCCCGCGCGATGTCGGGTGAGTCCAGCCAGCCCGAGTACGTCGGCCGCTGCGGCCATCCCTCGGGCGAATCCTGCCACTCCTCCTGGCGGCCCCACGGCAGAAGGTCGATGAGCGCGAACGAGTGGCTGAGCTGTTCGGTGCCGCGGCCGTTGGTGTGCCAGGTCCGGTAAACGGTGTCACCTTCTCGCAGGAACACGTTGACCGCGAAACCTTCGCCGGGTGGCGCGTCGACGTCGGCGCCGAACGAACTCTCCGACGACGAGTACCAATCCATCCGGTTGCCGACCTTGGTGCGGTAGGCCAGCACCTCGTCAATCGGGCCGTTGGTGACGATGACGAAGCGGGCGTCGTAGTTGTCGAGGAACTCCAACCGGGTGAACTGCGAGGTGAACCCGGTGCAGCCGCCACACTGCCACTCTGCGCCGTCGGTCCACATGTGGTTGTAGACGATCAGCTGGGAGCGCCCCTCGAACACGTCGGCCAGTCGGACGGGCCCGTGCTCACCGATCAGCGTGTAGTCGGGCATGCGGACCATGGGCAGGCGTCTGCGCTGGGCGGCGATCGCGTCCAGTTCTCGTGTCGCCGCCTTTTCGCGGCGGCGCAGGTCGTCGAGGGCGGCGCGCCATGTCGCCTGGTCGACGACGGGCGGTAGGGCGGCCGGTTGAGTCGGGACGGACATCGTTCCTCCTGCGGTGGTGGTGCTCTCGCAGGATATGACCGACTCAGCGGCCGAAAGTCATCGTCAGCTCTTCTTGGATCCGCCGGATTTCTTCCCGCCGCCGGAATTCTTGCCGCCCTTCTTCGACGCACCGGGCGTGTTGGCGATGGCTGCCGCGCGGGACTTGCTCATGCCCTTCTCGCGCAGACCCTCGTACTGTTTGTCGTTCTTGACGCTGGAACCGTGATCCTTCGCCATCGTGGCCTCCTCAGCTGGTGGTTGCACGTGCCCCCCGAATACCCGCGAGCGTGCGGGTTTGCACTCGAAACGCCGCGAAATTTCAGCAGTTCGCGCACCTTCACGACCCCCCGAGTGTGCGCATATCACCGCATGACGTGCGGATACTGCTTGGCCGGGTGAACGTCGAACATGTCGCGGTACGACGGTGGCTGACGATCGCCGTCGTCTTTGATGCCGTACTTGAGCGCCAATTCCGCTCCGATGAGCGTCTGGCCACTGACCTCCATCAGAGCCGGATCCCGATATAGCGCCCAGATGACATGTCCGGTGAGGTCGGGGGTTTCGGCGGTCTCGAGGATGTGCCCGAACTTCTTTGGGTTGCTCGCGATGATCCCGCGCACCCGCTCGGTCAACAGCGAACCCATCCAGATCGACACCGCGGCGATGCCGAACTCCCGGAAGTCGAACGCCATGTCGGCGGCCATCTTGTCAGTACCGGCCTTGGGCACCCCGTACGCCGGCCCGAACGCGTAGTGCACCGCGCCCGACGACGAGGTGAACGCGACGAGGCCGCTGCGCTGCGGAAGCATCAGCGGCGCGGCGTAGACGGTCGCGACATAGCTGCTGCGCAGTCCGACGTCGAGGGTGTCGATGACGTTCAGCGGCTCTTCCCAGAACTTCGTGCGCCCCATCATCTCGTCGCGGATCAGCGCCGCATTGTTGACCAGGATGTCGATGCGGCCCCGTTCGCGCCCGACCCGATCGAAGAAGGCCTTTACCTGATCATCGTCGCCGTGGTCGACACGGACGGCGATGCCCTTGCCTCCCGCGTCGGTGACCGCCTGTGCGGTCTCGTCGATCGTGCCCGACAGTCTCGATCCCTGTGCGTCACCGCCGTTCTGGGTTCGGCCCGTGACGTAGACGGTGCATCCGTGGCTGCCAAGCGCGCGTGCGATACCCGCCCCTGCACCGCGACTGGCCCCTGTCACCACCGCGATGGTCTCGGCCACCTGATCACTCTCCTCGAACGCCGACCTGACTTCGAAGCTGTACTGTACGCTCGTACAGCGGGGTGGGTCGACTCGGGCTCGGAAGGACCATGCATGACTACGTACGACTACATCGTCGCCGGGGCCGGGTCGGCCGGATGTGTTCTCGCCAACCGATTGTCGACCGATCCCCGCGTGTCGGTGCTACTGGTCGAGGCCGGTGGACCCGACCGCCATCCGTTTTTCCGGATTCCGAAAGGATCCGGAATGCTGTTCGAGAACGAGAAATACATGTGGCACTACACCACTACTCCATTCGGGCCGGACAGCCATTCCGAACAGTGGATGCGCGGCAAGGTGCTCGGTGGTTCCAGCTCGATCAACGGGATGATCTACAACCGAGGCCACCGCGCCGACTACGACCACCTCGAACGGCTCGGCAACAAGGGCTGGGGTTGGGACGACATGTTGCCGATCTTCAAAGCTCTCGAGGACAACGAGTTCGGCGCCTCCGCCACCCGCGGAGTCGGTGGCCCACTGCACATCTCGGTGCCGGATGACCCCGATCCGCTGTGCGAGGAGATGATCACGGCGAGCACCTGTGCGGGGTTAAGCAGGGTCCAGGACATCAATGAGTCCGACGCCGAGCGGGTGGGGTATGCCACCTCGACCATCCGCAACGGGCGACGGGTCAGCGCGGCAAGCGCTTTCCTCAAACCGGCTGTGCGGCGGGCGAACCTGACCGTCGCCACCAACACCGTCGCCCGCCGCATCCTGGTCGAGAACGGCAGGGCGGTCGGGTTGGAAGTCCACGGTCCGCGCGGTGTCGCCGAGGTCCGCGCCCGCCGAGAGGTCATCATCTCGCTCGGCAGCCTCAACAGCCCACGGCTGCTTCAGCTGTCAGGGGTCGGACCGCGGGAAGCCTTGAAGGCGGCGGGCGTGCCCATCGTCCTCGAGCGCGACAACGTCGGCCGCAGGATGCGCGAACATCGCTGTGCAGCAATTCGGTTCAGGCTCAAAGAAGATATCGGGTACAACAAGCTGCTCTCGAGCAACATCGGCCAGGCCATCACCGGCATGAAGTACCTGGCCAGCCGGAAGGGGCCGCTGGCAGCCCCCTCGTTCGACGTCGTGGCGTTCGCCAAGTCGCATGAGGACGCCGATCGCGTCGACGGCCAGATCATGATGGGTCCGTGGACCCTTCCGCCCTACAACACCAGCGGCGAATCGGTGAGCATCGAACGTGAGCCCGGAATCTCCTGCCTCGGCATGGTGCTACGCCCGACATCACAAGGCAGCGTGGAGATCACCTCGAACCGGCCGGACACCGCGCTGCGGATCGAGCCCAATTACCTGTCCAGCCCTGAGGACCGGGAGACAATGGTTCGCCTGCTTCGCCGGATGCGCGCCATCTTCGAGCAGTCGCCGATCGCCGAGCGCATCAGCCACGAGATGTACCCCGGACCTTCGGTGTGCAGCGACGACGAACTCATCGACGCCGCCCTGGAGGGCGGATACTGCGGCTACCACGCGATCGGGACCTGCGCGATGGGCCCCGGAGACGACGATGTGGTCGACAGCGAGTTGCGCGTCCGCGGCATCGACGATCTGCGTGTCGTCGATTGTTCGGTGCTGCCGACCATGGTGGCGGGCAACCTCAACGGGCCGATCATGGCGATGGCCTGGCGGGCCGCCGACCGGATCATCGACGGCTGACAGCCGCAGGCATAGTGTCCCATCCGCGCACGGTCGATGACCGTGAGCGGCGGGCGTTTTCGAGGTCGATGTCCCATTCGGGCCAGCGCTTGAGAACTTCCTCCAATGCGATTCGGCCCTCCAACCGGGCCAACGGTGCGCCGACGCAGAAGTGCGCCCCGCGACCGAAGGTCAAGTGCCCGCCCGGCTTGCGGTGGATGTCGAAGCGGTCGGGGTCGGCGAAGTGGCGTTCGTCGCGATTGGCCGACGCCAGCATCATCAGCAGCGCGCTGCCCGCCGGCACGGTTTGGCCCTGGAACTGCACGTCCTCGGTGGCGACGTAGCGCGCGACGTGCGGACCTGGCGGCTCGTAGCGCAGCAGTTCTTCGATGGCGCCCGACACCAGGGACAGGTCGGCGGCCAGTTCCTTGCGCTGGTCCGGGTGCTCGGCGAGGACCTTGCCCATCCAGCCGAACAGCCGCCCGGTGGTCTCGACGCCCGCGCCGGCCACGACCGCCAGGAAGACGACGATTTCCTCTTTGGTGAGCCCGCGCACGGTGCCCGTCTCGTCGGTGAACTCGACGTTGAGCAGTTCGGTGATCAGATCGTCGGACGGGTGGTTCTCGCGCCACGCAACGTAATCGGCGAACATGTCGCCGTCGAAGTAGTGGTCCTTGTCCACCGGCAGCGGCTTGCCCGGTTCGTTACGTAGTGACCCATGGGCGTGGGCCCGGACCGCGGGCTGCTCGGCGTCGGGGATACCGACCAGCATTCCGATGGTCTTCATCGGCAGTTCGGCGCCGAGGTCGACCACGAAGTCGAAACGGTCGCCATCGAGCAGCGGATCCAGACACGCGACACAGAAGGACCGGACCTTCTCCTCGACCGCCCTGATCCGCTTGGGCGTGAAGGCCCGGGACACGATCGCGCGGTGGATCGTGTGCAGCGGCGGGTCCTCGTTGATGAACACTCCCGGCGGCATCACCGGGTCCACCATGACGACCTCGAGGATGTCTCCTTTGGCCGAGCTGAGCCGTGCCGTGTCTCGCAGTGCGGCGTCCACGTCGTCGTAGCGGCTGACACCCCAGAAGCCGTGACGTTCGTTGTGGTACAGCGGAGCCTCGTCGCGCAGCCTGCGATACGTCGGGTAGGGGTCGAGATCGATTGCGACGTCCCAGGGGTCGTAGTACAGGTCGCTCACACGATTCTCCTCGAGAAGTTTGTACGATCATATAGCATCGGCTATACGGTCGTATAGGGAGGAGGGCTCAATGCCCAAGCGCATGATCGTCACCCTGCTGGTGATGAACTCGGTCGGTCACAACTTCCACGGCGGCTGGCGGCATCCACGCGCCCGCAACCGGGATTTCAAGACCTTCGACCTGTGGACGGACCTGGCGCGCAAGGCCGAAGCCGCCAAGATCGACGCATTCTTCTTCACCGACACGCTCGGCGTCCAAGGCGAATACAACGGGTCGGGCGACGTGGTGTTCGAACAAGCCATGAACGTGCCTATCGGCGACTGCACGATGCTGATCCCCGCACTCGCCCACGAAACCGAGCACATCGGGTTCCTCTACACGAGTTCGGTGATCCAGCAGCACCCGTTCGTATTCGCCCGGCAGGTCTCCACGCTCGACCATCTCAGCGGCGGTCGGGTCGGCTGGAACATCGTCACCTCGGCCAACGAACGCGCGTTCGCCAATCTCGGTGTGCCCGGCGGGATGTCACACGACGACCGGTACGAGTGGGCCAAGGAGTACGTCGACGTCGTCTACAAACTCTGGGAAGGGTCGTGGGATGTCGGCGCGGTGGTCGACGACCCGGCCAGCGGCGTGTACACCGCTCCGGCGAAGGTGCACGAGATCAATCACGTCGGACAGCGCTACCGCGTTCGCGGGTACAACCTGATGGAGCCGTCGCCACAACGGGTTCCACTGCTGGCGCAGGCAGGCGGGTCGCCGGCGGGCCTCGACTTCGCGGCCAGCCACGCCGAGTTGATGTTCCTGTCAGCGTTCACCCCCGAGACCATCGCCCAGCAGGTGGCCACCGTGCGGAGCCTGGCACGCAAACGCGGCCGCTCGGCTGACGACATCCTGTTCCTGCAGGGGCTGATGTTCGTCGTCGGATCCACCGACGAGGAGGCCAACCGCAAGTGGATGGAGCTCGAGGAGTGGCGCAGCACCGAGGCGCAGACCGCGTACTTCGCCAGCCTGAGCGGGATGGACCTGGGCCAATATGATCCCGCCACACCGCTGGTCGACCTGATCGACGAGATGCCGGGTATCCGCGGAGCGTTTCTCTCCTTGATCAACGCGTGGCCCGAGGGCGGGACACCGACGATCAACGACTTCCTGTCGACGATGTCGTTGCCGCAGATGGTGGTCGGATCACCGGAGACGATCGCGACCCGGTTGCTCGAGTTCCAGGCCGCCGGGTCGGACGGCATTCAAATCATGAACATGCTGATGCCGGAGAGCTACGACGAGTTCTTCGACCACGTCGTACCGGTACTGCAGGACAAGGGTCTGATGCAGACCGAGTACCGTCCCGGCACGCTACGCGAGAAGATCTTCGGCACCGATGACCCCCATGTCAGCCCTCGACATCCGGCGTTCGGATACCGAGGCATGTTCTGCTGAGGGCCCGCGGCACCGCGGTGCGAGAATGTCGTCAGCCAATCTGAGAGGTGACGATGGCAGCATCGCCCCGCCGCATCGGCGCGGAGACGTCGAAGACACGTGACACCCTGCTCGACGCCGTCGAGAAGATGATGCTCGAAGAGGGGTACGCCAGCGTGAGCTATCGCGCGCTGGCCGCGAAGGCCGGTGTCACCGCGAGCCTGGTGCAGTACTACTTCCCGTCGCTCGACGACATCTTCCTCGCCGCGATCCGCCGCTACTCCGAGCGCAATCTCGCGGTGTTGAGCAAGGCGCTCGCGACACGGTCTGAGGACCCGCTTCACGCGTTGTGGGAGTACAGCTGGGACGAGGCGACCGGCGCCCTGATCACCGAATTCATGGCGCTGGGCAACCACCGCAAGTCGATCGCGTCGGAGATCGCCGAGGTCACCAACCGGGTCCGCGAGATCCAGGTCGACGCGCTGGCGCAGCGCTACGGCGCTCGCACCCGGTTCGAGGGCGACCTGTCGCTGGGGGCCGCCGTACTGCTGATCACCGGAATCCCCAAATTCCTCAACCTCGAAGAGGGTGTCGGCGTCGACGCCGCGCACACCGACGTCGTGAAGGCGGTCGAGAAGTACCTCGACGCGATCGAACCGCGGCCCGCGCGCCGCAAGCCGAGGAAGGGTTCGTCCACTCGCCGCTGACCGTGCTATACATCTGCATGGGTTGTACACTCGTACAGCACAGCGAGAGCAAGGAGATGGGCGACGTGAACCGCGTAGCAGTGGTCACCGGCGGCGGTTCGGGCCTGGGGCGTTCGATAGCCGAGCATCTCGCCCGCGCCGGGCATTCGGTCGCCGTTCTGGATATCAACGGCGGTGCCGCTTCGTCGGCGGCCGACGGCCTGCAGTCGGAGGGCGCCCACGCGACCGGAATCCAGGTCGACGTGTCGGATCAGGGCGCGGTGAACGAGGCGTTCGAGAGGGCACGAAACACGTTGGGCCCGATCGGAATTCTCGTCACCAGCGCCGCGCTGGCCGGGTTCACGAGGTTCGACCAGATCACCCTCGACGAGTGGAACCGCTACCTCGCGGTCAACCTGACCGGCACCTTTCTGTGTCTGCAGGCCGCGCTGCCCGACATGGTCGCTTCGCAGTGGGGGCGGATCGTCACGATCTCGTCGGCCGCCGGCCAGAGCGGCGCCGTCCGTCAGGGGCACTACTCGGCGACCAAGGGTGGGGTCATCGCGATGACCAAGACCGTGGCCGCGGAGTACGCGTCACGGGGGATCACCGCCAACACCATCCCGCCGTTCGTCATCGACACCCCCATGCTGCGCGAACAACAGCGCGCCAAGAAGCTACCGCCGGCCGAGATGCTGGTGCGCGCGATCCCAGCCGGACGCCTCGGCACCGGCGACGACGTGGCGGCCACGTGTGCGTTCCTGTGTTCGGAGGGAGCGGGTTACGTCACCGGCCAGGTCATCGGAGTCAACGGTGGGGCGGTGCTGTGACGGCTCAGCCCGCCGGCGGCACCGGGCGCACCTTGTTGTGCACCAGTTCGATCAGCTGACCTTCCGGATCGCGTGCCATACAGGCGAATCCGCCTCCTGGGTCGGCGACGATCGTGCCGCCTGCGGAGGTGACCGCCGCCTGCGCAGCGGCGATGTCGTCGACGGCGATCGACAGGTGGGTGAGGCCCGCACCGACCATGCCGCGTTCTGGCTCATCGGGCGCGGGGTGCCCGGAGAACGTCAGCAGCTGCAGTACGAACCCGTCGTTCTGCAGGTATACGGCTTCGAATCCGATCGGCGGGGCGAGCGGAAGCAATCCGGCCGCCATCTCGTCAGGGATCGTCAACCGTTTCGCCTCGGTGAATCCCAGCGCTTCGTAGAACCGCTTCGAGTTGTCGAGGTCGCGCACCCGCAAACCGACGTGGCTGACACCCATGTCACACCCCCGCCGGGCCGGGGCCGCCGTGCATGTACAGCGTCTGGCCCGAACAGAAGCTGGAGGCGTCGGAGGCGAAGAACAGCACGCCGTGCCCGATCTCGTCGGGTTCCCCGACACGGCCCGCGCCGTTGGTCTGGCCGATCACGTCGATGTCGAAGCCCTGCCGCTGTGCGTCGGATTCCAGGCCCGGTGTGCGGATCGCCCCGCAGGCGATCGCGTTGACCCGCACGCCTTTACGGGTCCACGCCGCGGCCATCGATCCGGTCAGGTTGTTCAACCCGGCCTTGGCCGCGGCGTAGGCCACCGCCTGCGGCATCGCCAGCAGGCTGGCACCTGAGGAGATGTTGACGATGGCGCCCTTACCTTGTTTGATCATCGGCTCGACGGCGGCGCGCGACAGGTACCAGGCGCTGGACAGGTTCAGGTCGAGGACGTGCTGCCACTCGTCGTCGGTCCACTTCATGATCGACTTCGTCTCGCCGCCACCGGCGTTGTTCACCAGCACGTCGACGCGGCCGAACTCGGCCAGCGTCGTGTCGACCAGCGCGCGGCAAGCGTCGGCCTGGGTGACGTCGGTCGGTACCGCCAGCGCACGGCGGCCGAGCGACTCGATCTCGGTCACGGTGGACTTCAACGGTTCGGCCCGCCGCCCTGCGAGCACGATGTCGGCACCACGTTCGGCCAGCGTCAATGCCGATCCGCGGCCGATGCCGGTCCCGCCTCCGGTGATGACGGCGACGCGCCCCTCCATCGAAAATCTGTCGTTCACGCTGATGCCCTTTCCGTTTTGATGTGGTCTATCGGGTTGCTGGTCAACGGAGTTCGCCGGCCATAGTGGCGTAGCGATCGAGGAAGCTCAGCGTCGTCGACGGGTCGGTGCCGTCACGCCGGCCGCCGCCGAGGACGGCGCGATTGAAGCCGAGGTCCCGGTATCGCGCGAGTTTGTCGGGTTTCGGATCGCCCCAGGCCATCACCGTCAGGTCCAGCGTCGACGGGTCGCGGCCGGCGTCCTCGGCAGCACGCCGGTAGTCGGCCAGTGCCGCACCCAGGTCGTGAAACGCCGCATCGCCGGGCAACCAGCCGTCGGCCCAATCGAGACACTCGCGCGTCCCCCTCGGCCCGGTGGTAGCAGCGAGCAGCGGCGGGTGCGGTTCCTGGACCGGCTTGGGATAACTCCATACCGGCGCGAAATCGTAGAACTGTCCGTGGTGTTCGGCTTCGTCATCGACCCACAGCTTCTTCAGCGCGGCGACCATGTCAGTCAAGGCGCGGTACCGGCCTCTCCACGCGATCGGACTGCTCGCTTCCAGTTCAGTGCGCATACCGACGCCCACGCCCAGCAGCAGTCGGCCGCCACTCATATGGTCCAGGGTCGCGACTTGCTTTGCGAACGTGAATAATTCGCGCTCCAGCGGCAGAACCACCGAGGTGCCGACCCGTAACGTCGTCGTCGCCCGCGCGGCGACCGTCAGCGAGAGGAAAGGATCCCACATCTGCTTCTGCGCCTCGAGCAGGCCGGCGGGTAGCTGGCCGCGGACGGCCACCGGAATCTGCGGGTGCTCTCCGACCCACAGCGACTCGAAACCCCGCGACTCGAGCTCGACGGCAAGAAGGTCGGCTTCCAGGTCGCGCGGTGTGTTGAGCGAGACGAAACCGAGGTCCACCCTCACGCTCCTTTACGCCGTCGCCCTTGTGCCATACGATCGTACAGTGCCATACGTTCGTACAACAAGCGACGAGCTGTACTACGACCCGTACGACGTGGCCATCGACGTCGACCCGTATCCGGTCTACCGACGGCTACGCGACGAAGCGCCGGTGTATTACAACGACAAGTTCGGGTTCTGGGGTTTGAGCCGGTTCGCCGACGTGGAAGCGGCGCTGCGCGACGTCGAGAACCTCAGCTCCGCCAAGGGTGACATCCTCGAGGTCGTCAAAGCCGAACCGGTGATGCCACTGGGAGTTTTCATCAACGAGGACCCGCCGCTGCACACCGTGCACCGCCTGCTGGTGTCGCGCGCGTTCACCCCGCGCAAGATGGCGGCCATCGAGGATCAGGTGCGCGCCTTCTGCGCGACGTGTCTCGATCCTTTGCGCGACGGTGATCGCTTCGACTTCACCACCGACCTCGGCGCGGAAATGCCTATGCGCGTCATCGGAATGCTCGTCGGTATGCCGGACTCGCTGCAGCGGTCCGTCCGCAGTGTCGCCGGTCGCCGACTTCGCAACAAACCGGGCGAGCCGTTACCGGTGAGCAAGAACAACTACTTCAACGGCAACATGTTTCGCGACTATGTGGCCTGGCGCGAGAAGAACCCGTCAGATGATTTGGTCACCGAACTGCTCAACGTGGAGTTCGCCGACGTCGAGGGCACGATCCGGCGGTTGAGCACCGAGGAGCTGCTGGTCTTCCTCGGAGTGATCGCCAACGCGGGTACCGAGACGGTGGGGCGGTTGTTCGGTTGGCTGGGCAAGCTGCTCGGCGAACACCCCGACCAACGGAGAGAGTTGAGCCGTGACCCGCGCTTGATCTCCAATGCAGTCGAGGAGGTGCTGCGCTACGAGCCGCCGGTGCACCATATCGCCCGCTACGCGGCCAACGACGTTGTGTACCACGGCCAGACGATACCGGCGGGCAGTGCGCTGCTGCTGATGTCCGGTTCGGCGAACCGCGACGACCGCAAGTTCGACGACCCGGACACGTTCGACGTTCATCGGGTCGCCAACAACCACCTGTCGTTCGGTCGGGGCACGCACTTCTGCCTCGGCGCGTCGCTGGCCCGGGTCGAAGGCCGGGTGGCGCTGGAGGAGATCCTCAAGCGCTGGCCCGACTGGACGATCGACATCGACAACGCCGTGCGGGCGCCGACGGCGACGGTCCGCGGCTGGGATTCGATGCCTGCGGTGCTGGGTTGACGTCCCGATCGCCGAGTGTGGGCTCGTGTCACGGAAAACCCGCAACGGCGTGACACAATCCCACAGTCGCGGCCGAAGGGGCCGGTCAGCCCTTGGCGCCCCGCACTGGAACGTTGAGCCGGTTGTCGGGGGTGTCGAGGTCGGCGAAGTCCATCGGCCAGGGCTCTCTTCCGTGCTCGACGACCCAGCATGATCCGGTGGCATCACGCGGGGCCGTCACTGCGATGACGACCGCGTCGGCGCTGGCCTCCGGCTCCATCACCGGTACCCCGATTCCTTCGACCAGCGCGCGCCGGTCGCCGAGGGCACCCGTCTCGGTGATGCCCGGGCAGATCGTGTGTACCGCGAT
This sequence comes from Mycobacterium lehmannii, assembly GCF_001499925.1. NCBI lineage: Bacteria > Bacillati > Actinomycetota > Actinomycetes > Mycobacteriales > Mycobacteriaceae > Mycobacterium > Mycobacterium lehmannii. The sequence continues at coordinate 2,081 of NZ_LQIR01000015.1, read as the reverse complement.
GCGCTCGGCAGCGAGGTTCGGAGCCACGGAACGCATCAGGCCGACCACGGCGTGCTTGCCGAGCGCATACACCGGATCGGGGTGCCACGGCATCAGGCCGGCCAGCGATGCGGTCGCCAGGATGGCACGGTCGGCGTCACCGAGGGAACGCATCGTACGCACGGCGGTGACCATGCCGAACACCACGCCGTCGAGATTGACTCCCAACGACTTTCGGTAGTCGGCGAGGTCCAGCACACCGATGTCACCCGACCACCTGATCGTGATGCCGGCGTTCAACAGCGCGAGGTCCAGCCCGCCGAGCTCCTCGACACACCGGGCGAACGCCGTCGCCACCTGATCGGGGTCGGCGACGTCGCACGCCAAGGCCAGCCCGCCGAGCGGATCGGCCACCGCATGTGCGGCGGCGCCGTCGATGTCGAGCACGCAGACCCGCATACCTTCGGTCGAAAGCCGTTGGGCGGCGGCGCGACCGATGCCCGATCCACCGCCGGTGATCAACGCGACGCGCCCGGCCAGCTGCATCAGCGCCTCACCACCGGTCGACGGGCTCGCTGTCCATCTGCAGCGGACGCGCATAGGACAGGTCGGTGCGGTCCCACTTGCCCTTGATGAAACCCTTCACCGCTCCGGAAGCCAGCACCGACGAGTCGCCCTGCATCATCCACTCGATCGTGCAGCGCCGCAGCGCGATCTTCCACGCCCCGTCACGGCGCTCGAGGCGGTCGAGATAGCGCCCGCCCATCAGCGCGACCACCTTGCCTCCCTTGGCCCGCATCGAGCCCATCACGTAGCTCTCGGCATGGGCGACGTCACCGTCGATCTCGCAGGTGTGGGTGGTGATGTTGTGCAGGTGATCCTCGAACACCGCGCTGTGGGCGTCGTTGGCGTACTCGGCGTACTCGGCGCCGACCTTGACCACCGGACCGTGTTCGTCCACGCCGTCGGAGAAGTAGACACTCGACATCAGGTCGGCGTCGTGGCGGTCGTGGCCGCGGGCCTGATTCATCACGCAGTCCAGGATCGCGATCCGGTCCTCGACGTACTGCAGCCGGCTGCGCAGCTGGTCGAGATCGTCGGCGGTGGTCATGGGTGGCCCCTTCCGAAGGCGTCTTATACGGCCGTACAGCACGTTATACGATCGTATAGCACCGTCTCAACGGGCTCGCCCTTCCCGATAAGGTCGACGGGCAGGAGCAGGACGCCCGAACGGAGGAGCATGTCGCAGCCCACCAACGATGTCTGGGAGACGCTGGCGACCGCGCGGGCAATCCGCCGGTTCACCGACGAACCCGTCGACGCCGCGACACTTGACCGCTGCCTCGAGGCCGCGACCTGGGCTCCGAACGGCGCCAACGCGCAGCTGTGGCGGTTCGTCGTGCTCGACTCCGCCGAACAGCGGGCCGTCGTCGCGCAAGCCGCACAGGCGGCGTTGCGGTCCATCGAGTCGATCTACGGTATGAGCCGGCCCGCCGACGACGACCACAGCCGGGCCGCCCGAAACAACCGCGCGACCTACGAACTTCACGACCGCGCAGGCGAACTCACCTCGGTGCTCTTCACCGCGTTCCGCAATGAGTTCTCGTCCGAGTTTCTGCAGGGCGGGTCGATCTTCCCCGCGATGCAGAACTTCTACCTGGCCGCCCGCGCGCAGGGCCTCGGGGCGTGCTTTACCAGCTGGGCGTCCTACGACGGCGAGAAGTTGATCCGCGCGGCGGTCGGCGTGCCCGACGAGTGGGCGCTGGCCGGGCACATCGTCGTGGGCTGGCCCCGCGGCAGGCACGGCCCGGTACGTCGGCGGCCCGTCTCCGAGGTCGTGTTCCGGAACCACTGGGACGCCGGCCGCAGCGACATCATCTACGGCGCCGGCGCCCGCAAGCGCTCGTAGGTTCCCCGCGAGCGGCCGTAGTAAGAGAACTATGTCGCGTGTTGTGCGTGGTAAGTGCGACGTCCCCCTGTTGTCGTTAGAGGGCTTGGTGTCCCAAGACAACGAGGAGGACGTCGTGAATCGCCCTGGAAATGTTGGAGGCTCCTGACCTTGGAAACGAGGATGCAGGTATGCCGAAGGAACAGTCTGCCGG
>NZ_LQIR01000014.1:0-75507 GCF_001499925.1 Mycobacterium lehmannii | reverse complement strand
GGCAGGGTGATGCGGTAGGTGGTGGACTGCTCGCCGACGGTTTTGGTCAGCGACGGTTCGGGGGAAGGTGCGGGGCGCTCGGGTTCTGGGCGGGGTTCGAGTTTGATCGCAAAGCGCAGTTGGCTGACGGTGGCCACCGAGGCCAGCTGCGCATAGTGCTCATCAGATCCGGTGGCGGCGCGCTGGGCGATCACCCCGACCTGATCCAGCGACAGCCGGCCCTCACGCAGTTCCGTGGTGCAGCGGGGGAACTCCTCGATGCGCTGCGCGATAGCGGTGACCGCTTTGGCGGTGGTCTCAGAAAGGCCCAGCTTCCATGCCACCAGCGCTTTGACCGAGCGCGCACCGGTGGCCCCCCACGACCGCTCACGCTCGATCTGGGCGACGATGTCCACGATGCGCCCGTCGATGGCGTTGCGTTGACCCGCCAGCGCCTCCAGCGCAGCGAACTGCGCCCCCAACCGCTCATCGGGCGACAACTCCCCAATATCTGCGGCTGCAGTCAACGACATAACCGCATCATGACACCCACCACCGACAAAAAGTCGCCGTCCGCCGCTCACCGTGCTGAGATGGCTCGTGAACAGCCAAAACCGCTGTCGTCGAGCCCGATTGACCCTCAGTCCTCCAGCGCCCGACCGACGATCAACGGGTCCGGCTCGCCGACCACCTCGTCGTCCTTGTCGTCGTAGTCGAAGCGCGACAATAGGTATCGCATCGCGTTGATCCGTCCGCGCTTCTTGTCGTTGCTCTTCACGACGATCCACGGTGCGTAGTCGGTGTCGGTCGCGACGAACATCTCCTCCTTGGCCCTGGTGTACTGCTCCCATCGATTGACCGCTTCCATGTCCATCGACGAGAACTTCCACTGCCGCAGCGGATCGACCAGCCGGATCGCGAACCGCGTCCGCTGTTCGGCCGGCGAGACGGAGAACCAGAACTTGGTGAGGTGCAGCCCCGAGTTCACCAGCATCTCCTCGAACGCCGGTGCCTGCCGCATGAACTCGGCATGCTGTTTCGGCGTACAGAAGCCCATCACCCTCTCCACACCGGCACGGTTGTACCAAGAGCGGTCGAACAGCACCATCTCCCCAGCGGTCGGCAGATGCCTGACGTATCGCTGGAAGTACCACTGCGACTTCTCTTCTTCGGTCGGCTTCTCCAACGCCACAACCCGGGCGCCGCGCGGGTTGAGGTGCTCCATGAACCGCTGGATCGAGCCGCCCTTACCCGCCGCGTCCCGGCCCTCGAACACGATGACGTGGCGCGCGCCGGTGCGCTTGCTCCACTTCTGCAGCTTCAACAGTTCGATCTGCAGCTGCCGCTTTATCCGCTCGTATTCGTCGCGACTCATCCGCTCGTCATAGGGATACCGTTCGCGCCACGTCTCGATCGGCTTACCGTCGCGATCGAGCAGTACCGGGTCATCTTCGTCCTCGTCGTTGACGGTGTATCCGTGGTCGTCGGTCGACAGCGCGTCGAGGTCGATTTCCGAGTCTGCAGTCGTCATCACCGGCTCCTAACGACGCTCACCTACCCGCAAGCCTGCCTGGCTAATCGCGCTAACCTCAGCGGGTGCGGCTTCCCCGCGCCGTCGCCGGCGCCCCGTTCAGCTTCGCGTGGCTGCTCGTCTTGCTCATAACGACCCGGGTGCAGCGCTCGGCCGGACACCGGGGGTCGCGACGGATCCAGCGAAGGAACTCCACGAACCTGCGCCGGCTGCGCAGCGAACCCCATCGCGTCCTCACCACCAGCTTGTTCTGGCTCGACGACCACAGGTGGTGGCCCTACGTCCCGGTGTTCGTCGGCGTCGTCGCCCCCGCGGAGCGCCGGTTGGGTTGGTGGCGTTGGCTTCTCGTCGGGACCGGCGCGCACGTCGTCGCCACCTACGTCGGCCAGAGCTACCTGCGGTTCCTCATCCGGAAGGGCCGAGCGCCGCAGCGAGCGGAGAACGCCCGCGACGTCGGCGTGAGCTACTTCGTCCTCGGGGTGGCCGGGGCTCTGTCGGGCTACACCCGCAAGCCGTGGCGCTCCGGTGCCCAGGCCGCCGCCGCGCTGGCGCTGGCCGGTAACGCCGCCGCCCGGCCCACGTTCACCGAAGTCGGCCACCTGACCGCGTTCCTCGTCGGGCTAGCGACCGTCCCGCTCGCACCCGACCGCGACGAGCAGCCCTATCCGTCGATACCCCGCTGACTCACGACCGTAGGCCGCTCACCGTTGAACCGCGTCACAGGCGGCGGCGGATACCGCCCATAGATGCCCGCCGGATCGCCCTCGGCGTAGAGCTTGCTCTCGTAGTCGGCTCGAGCGGCGAGAACGTCACGGCGGTATTGCTCGCGCAGCTCTTGAGCTTTTCGAGCCTCGGCAGATTTGTGCCGCCAGAACAGGAATCCGCCGACACCGACCATGGGGACCAAGACGAGGAGCAACCATGGGTTCTCGGCAAGGATGCCGAGCACGACGAGCCCGAGAACTACGCCCGCGACGATCAGTGGCGTCCGGGATCGCGTATTGACGTTCACACCGCCGGGACCCCCGCCGACCGCGATTGCTGATCCAGACGATCCGCCGAAGATCGCGAACAGAATCCAGAACGGCAGCCAGAGCCCGCAGGAGAGAAGCGTCAGAACGAGGTGCAGCGCGTGGTTCGTTCCTCCGCCGGACGACACCGCCACAGCCACCGCTGTCGGGGCGGTGACGGTCGGCGGTGGCGTCGGCGCGAAGTGCTGCGTCCACCGCTGACCGTCGTAGTAGCGCTGCCCCGGCTGGCCGCTGGGATCCGGGAACCAGCCCGCGCTCATCGCGAAAACCCCTGCGCATCAAAGTTCATAACGTGCCGTGCGCAGCAGCGCAAAGCCGTTGTCGGTATCTCTCCTCGGCACACAATGCCTCCCTCAGTTGTCCACGGTCTTCAACATTTGGGCACCGATCATCCCCCGACGGCGCTGCAACCCCACGACCACTGACCGCAACACAAACGCTACGAAAAATCGGGGCCCGGGGAATCAGGGGTTTCCCTATGAACGAGTTTGCTGGGTCCCTCTGCGAGTCGCGCTCACTGAGCCTTGCCAAGACGCCGCTGACCTCGGCACATCGGCCGGGAGGTTTCGCGACGGCCACCTCGGGAACGATGAGGCCATGGATTGGGAATGTGCTGTCGTCGGGGGAGGGGCCGCCGGGTTGAGCGCCGCCCTCGTCTTGGGGCGCGCGAGACGACGCACGGTCGTCATCGACGCCGATGAACAGAGCAACCGCGTCTCGAACGTGATCGGTGGCCTTCTCGGCTACGACCAGCGCCCACCCGCAGAGTTGTACGCGGAAGGCCGCCGCGAGCTGTCGGCCTACCCCAGCGTCGAGTACCGGCACGGCCAGATCATCAGCGGCCGCCCGGTCGACAACGGCTTCATTCTCGAACCCGACGACGGCGATCCGATTCTCACGAAGCGGGTCCTGCTGGCAACCGGCATGCAGTACAACCCGCCGGACCTGCCCGGGCTTGCCGAGCTGTGGGGCACCTCGGTCTTCCAGTGTCCGTTCTGCCACGGCTGGGAGATGCGCGACAAGCGGCTGGCCACCATGGCCGCCGGCGAGGAAGCGATGCACTCGGCGCTGATGCTTCGCGGCTGGAGCGACGACGTCGTGCTGCTGACCGACGGGCGCACCGACCTGTCACCCGAGGACAAGCAGGTGTTAAAGGCCGCCGACGTGACCATCGAGGACCGTCGGGTCGTCGAATTGCTCAGCGAGGACGGACAACTGAGCGCGATCGCCTTCGCCGACGGAGACCGGCTCGCTCGCGACGGTCTACTCGTCGAGGCGCCGCTCAAGCAACGCTCACCGCTCGCCGAGCAGCTCGGTGCCGCGTGCACACCGGGCCCGCTGGCCGCCGACACCATCAGCATCGACCCGATCCACCGCACTGAGGCCAGCGGCGTGTTCGCCGCGGGCGACCTCTGCAGCGAACAGCCCTATGTGGCGGGCGCGATCGCCGCCGGCTCGAAGGCGGCGATGATCATCGTCCAAAGCCTGCTGGCCGACCAGTTCAGCCTCCCGTACCCCCCGATCTGAGCACATCCGCGGCGACGAACTCGCGCAGTTCGTCGGCGAGGCGGGCGGGCTGATCCAGCGGTATCAGCGTGTAGCTGTCGCCGATCTCGACCAGGCGGCCATGCGGGAACAGCGATGCGAGACGCGGGCCGTGCTCAGCGGGCATCACCTTGTCCTCCGGTGCCCACACCACGAGTACGGGCCGGTCGAAGGTTCGAAGCTGTTCCGTCAGCTCGGCCAGTCGCGCCCGGCTGGGCGTCGAGCCCGCGAAGGTGCGCAGGTCGCGGCGCACTGCGCTATCGGTTAACGCGGGACCGAACCATTGATCCATCACGTCTTTCGGTATCGGGTGCTTGGCCATCCAGCCCCAGCCGCCAGGGGCGCGGCGGAACCAGTCGAACCGCTGCAGCTGCATCGTCAGCCACAGCGCGCCGGGGATTTTCGCGCTAGAGGCGACGGCCTTGCCCGGTAGCCCCGGCGGAAAGTTGTCGAAAGCCTCGCACGCAACCAGAACCAGCGCGGCGATCCGCTCGGCTCCCTCGGCGACGAGGAACTGTGCACCTCCCCAGTCGTTGAGCACCAGCGTGACGTCGTGCAAATCCAACCGTTCGATGAACTCGCCGACCAACGCCGCGACGCCCTCATGGGTCACCAGCTCCCCACGTCTCATCGGACGTCGGTGGCTGCCCAGGGGCAGGGTGGGAGAGATGCAGCGATGCTCGGGCGCCAGCCGCGCAACGACGTTGTCCCACAGAGAGCTATCCATGTTGACCCCGTGCAACAGCACGACGACGGGGCCGTCGCCGCCGGTGTCCGAGTATTCGATGACTCCGGCGCTCAGGTTGACCCGATGCTGGGTCTGGAGAACGTTTCGCATGGCACCTCCTTGACAGACCGACCGTCGGTCTGTAGCGTAAGACAGGTGCGGGAGATAAAGCAACCGGAAGTGCGCAAGAGCGAGATCGTCGGTGCCGCACTCAAGCTGTTCACGGAGAACGGGTACGAGAAGACCACCGTCGCAGCGATCATCGGTGAGCTCGGCGTCGCGAAAGGCTGCTTCTACCACCACTTTCGGTCCAAGGATGAAGTGTTCGAAGCCTGCGTGCTGGCGGCCTCGCAGCAGATCGCGGATACGTGGATCGCGGCGCTGACGGACCACTCGCGGTCACCGACTGCTCGCCTGATGGACTTTCACTTCAGCTACCGGGAACTGACCGATGCCGCCACCTCGGGATTGATTGCCGACCTGTACTCGCGGGCGTTCACCGATATGCACCACCGCGTGACCGCGCAGGTCGCCGCCGACGTGCTGCCCGCCGTGACCGCACTGATCGAAGAAGGCGTGCAGCAGGGCGAATTCACCGTCAGTGACCCGCATTTCACCGCCGTCGTCCTGCTCGGTGCCCTGCAAGGACTGCATGAGGCGTACGCCCCGCTCACCGACCTGGATCAGGTTGCGCACCGGCGCAAGCTCGTCGAGATGTTCGAGCGACTCCTGGCCGCCAAGATTCCCACAGAGGAGAGTTCATGAACTCCGACCACACCGATGTGCTGATTGTCGGCGCGGGACCCACCGGTTTGACGATGGCCAACGAACTGGCCCGCCGCGGTATCCGCACCCGCATCATCGACGCCGCGGCCGGACCCAACACCGAGACGCGCGCACTGGGCGTGCAGGCTCGCAGCCTCGAACTCTTCGATCGGCAGGGCATCACCGAACAGCTGCTCGCGCGCGGACTCAAAGCGCGAGTCTTCAACGTGTTCAGCGAGAACCGGCAGATCCTGCGAGCCGACTTCGCCGGTTTGGCATCGCCCTACCCATTCCTGCTGATGATCCCGCAGAACGAAGTGCAAGAGGTCCTCACCGCGAACCTCGCCGCACTCGGCACCCACGTCGAGCATCAGGTCGAGATGGTGGAACTCACTCAGCACGCCGACCACGTAAGCGTCGACGTGCGCGGCCCCGACGGCAGCGGCGAAACGGTGCGGGCGAGCTGGATCGTCGGCGCGGACGGGGCGCACAGCAGCGTCCGCCGGCAGCTCGGGCTGCGGTTCCTGGGCTCGGCGTTCGAGGAGAACTTCGCTGTCGCCGATCTCCGAATGGACTGGGACCTCCCCGGCGCCGAGTTCTTCGCGTTCCTGAATCGGGGCAGGTTCGTGGCCTACTTTCCGATGCTGCACGGCTGGCATCGCATCGCGGTCGCACAGTACGAGCAACCCGCGCCCGCCGGCGACGTCACGCAGGCCGAATTGCAGCGTGCCGTCGACGTCTGCGCGCCCCCGGGTGCCAGGATCACCGAAGTCAGGCAGGCCGGCCGATTCCGGATCAACCAGCGCAGAGTCGAATCACACTCGGCCGGAAGGGCTTTCCTCATCGGCGACGCCGCCCATATCCACTCGGTGGTCGGCGCGCAGGGGATGAACACCGGCATCCAGGACGCCTTCAACCTCGGCTGGAAACTTGCGGCAGTCGTGCGGGGTGAGGCGGACCGAGCGCTGCTGGACACCTACGCCGCCGAGCGGGCGCCCGTTGCCCGACGACTCGTCAAAGGAACCCGGCGCATCACAAGGATGACCCTGCTGCGCAACCCCGTGAGCACGAAGATGCGCCGCACCATCGCGCCGCACATCCTGGCGCGACGACCGGTCCAGCGCACCCTGTTGCGCGCGATCTCACAGATCGACGTGTCCTACCACGATGATTCGGGTAGTGCGCCGCAGGGGCGGGTCGCCGTCGGCGACCGTGCACCCGACGTGACGCTCGCCGGACAGGATGGCGCCTCCACCCGGCTCTTCGACCTGCTGGACCCGACGAGGCACACCCTGCTGACCATCGGTGACGCCACGCCGCCCGCTTCCGAATTGCCCGACCGGATAAGCGCAGTACGAGTCGACGAGCCCGCCGTCGCCACCACCTACGACCTGCCCGACGGCGGCTACGTTCTCATCCGGCCTGACGGCTACATCGCTTACCGCAGTGACCAGCGCGATCCGACGTCGGTGATCGAGAACGTCGACCGCGTTCTCGCCCAACCTGTTTAGGAGTGACGATGAAAGCCGTCTGGATGGCCGAGTTCGGTGGACCAGAAGTGCTGCATGTCGGTGACAGCGCGGTGCCGGTGCCCGGGCCGAATGAGGTGCTGATCGAGGTGGAAGCAGCCGGCATCACCTACGGCGACGTGATGAAGCGGCAGGGGGCGTTCGGCACCTTCGACTTGCCCGCGGGAATGGGGCAGGAAGTCGCGGGGACGGTTCGCAGCTCCGGCTCGGGTGGACCTGCCGTCGGGTCACGGGTGGCGGCGATGGTTGAGCACGGCTACGCCGAGTTCGCCATCGCGCAGACTGGTTCAGTTGTGCCGCTGCCTGACTCGGTGGACAGCCATGATGCGGCCATCCTCTGGGTCCACGGAGCGACCGCCTATCAGACATTGTGCGACGCTGGGAGAATCATGTCCGGCGACACCGTGCTGGTGCACGCCGCCGCGGGAGGTGTCGGAACCCTCGCGATCCAACTCGCCCGACTGCTCGGCGCTGGCGTCGTCATCGGCACGGCGGGAACTCCGCAGAAACTCAACCACATTCGATCGTACGGTGCTGACTTCGCCGTGGACTACTCCGAAGCCGGATGGGCCAAGACCGTGCTCGAGTTGACCGACGGGCATGGGGTCGACCTCGTGCTCGACTCCGTCGGCGGGCAAACCTCGCAAGACACCCTGGACTGCATCGCGCCGTTCGGCCGGATCGTCACGTTCGGAGCCGCAAGTGGAACCCCGCCGACGTACTCGGGGATGGCCTTGATGACACAGAACCTCACGGTGACCGGCTACTCCCTGATGGGCTGGCGCAGTCGCCAGGACGCGTTCAGCCAGGCCCTCGAACAACTCCTCGCATACGCCGCCGACGGCCGACTCCGCCCGAAAGTCACCGAGTACCGCCTCGATGACGTCGTCGAAGCGCACCGCGCACTCGTCGGCCGACAAACCGTCGGCAGCCTCGTGTTACGGCCTTAGCCCAGCAGCGCGTCGCACATCACGGGGAGGTCCCGCACCCGGATGCCCGTGGCGTGATAGACGGCGTTGACGACCGCCGCGGCAGAGCCGACGATGCCGATCTCACCCGCGCCGCGCGAGCCCATCGGATTGGCGTGCTTGTCCACGTCGTCGAGCCACATCGCCTCGATCGCGGGGACGTCGGCGTGCGAGCTGATGTGGTACGTCGCCAGATCCCGGGTAACGACGTGGCCGAAGCGGGGATCGCGCACGCTCTCCTCGTGCAGCGCCATCGACAGCCCCATCGTCATGCCGCCGATCAACTGCGAGCGCAGTGTCGCCGGGTTGATCGCCCGGCCGATCGAGAACACCCCCAGCATCCGCGACACCCGGACCTCGCCCGTATGCCGGCTGACCCGCGCCTCTACGAAATGCGCACCGAACGAATACATTCCGAAGTTCGGCGCCTCCTCGTTCTCCGGCGCCTCGGCGGTGGTGCTCACTCCGACCTCGGGATGGTCACTGTGGTCGTGCCGGAACTGTTGTGCCGCAGCGACGATCGCACGGCCCCACGAGCTGATACCCGACGAACCGCCCTCCACCGACGCGGCCGGGAGGTCGGTGTCTCCGATCTGCAAGTCGATCGCCGAAAGCTCGCAGCCCAGCACATCGGCAGCGATCTGGCTCAACGCCGTCCACGTGCCGGTGCCGATGTCGACGGCGCCGATCGCGACCGCGTAGCGCCCCGGCGCGACACATTCAATGCGGGCGGTATTGCCCGGCTGGATCATCGCGGGATACACCGCCGACGCCACACCCGTACCGACCAACCACTCACCCTCGCAACGGCTTCCCGGCTCCGGGTCACGCGACGCCCAACCAAATTGCTCCGCTCCCGTCTGCAGGCACTCGACCAGCCGCCGGTCCGACCATGGGTTACCGGTCTCAGGATCGACGTCGGGTTCGTTGCGGATGCGCAACTCGATCGGGTCGAGATCGCACGCGACGGCCAGCTCGTCCATCGCGACCTCCAGAGCGAACATACCCGGACACTCGCCGGGCGCGCGCATCCAGAACGGGACGGGCACGTCGAGCGCCGCCAACCGGTGTGACGTCTTGCGATTCGCGCCCGCGTACATCATGCGCGTGGGCACCGCGGCCTGCTCGGCGAACTCCTTGACCGTGGCCGTCTGGGCGATCACGTCGTGGCTCACCGACGTCAACGTCCCGTCACGCTCGGCGCCGAGACGCAGGTGATGAATGGTCGGCGTGCGATATCCGACGAAGTCGAACATCTGCTGCCGGGTGACGGCGAACTTCACCGGCCGTCCCGGAACCCGTTGCGCGGCCATCACCGCCAGCACGTTGTGTGAGTGCGGGGCACCCTTGGAACCGAATCCGCCGCCCACATTCTTCGCGATGACGCGCACCTGCTCGGGTTCGAGGCCGAACGTCGTCGCCATCTCGTTGCGGACCACGTGGACGCCCTGCGTGGAATCCCACAGCGTCAACGTGTCGTTGTCCCACAGCGTGATACACGCGTGCGGCTCCATCGGATTGTTGTGCTCGTGCGGTGTCGAGTAGATCTGGTCGACGACGACCGGCGCGTCACGCAGCGCGGCTTCGGCGTCGCCCTCGGCGGTGTCGGTCGGATAGCCCGCGTTGACCTGCTCGGGCGCATACAGCTTCGGATGGTCGGCGCGCAGTTCGACGTCATGCGGGGAAGCGTCGTATTCGACCTGCACCAGACCTGCTGCATGACGGGCGGTCTCGACGCTCTCGGCCACCACTGCACCGATCAACTGGCCGCGGTAGTTCACCTGCGGGCCCTGCAGAATCGTGAGGTCACCGTTGGAGGTGTCAGCCAACTGAGACTTGTCGAACACGGTGAGTATCGCCAGAACTCCGTCGACCGCTTCGGCGGCGGAGGTGTCCATGGTCGTGATGCGGCCGTTGGCGATGGTGGCCTGGACCGGATGAAGGTAGGCGGCGTTCTCGACCGCGTACTCGTAGGCATAGTCCGCGGTGCCGGTGACCTTGGCGGGCCCGTCGAGACGGGTGACACGTGTACCGATCGCGCGGGGTTCGAGGGTGGTCATCGTTGCTCGCTCAGTTCGGTCAGGGTGGCGATGATGGTGCGGCGGGTGAGTTCGACCTTGAACTCGTTGCCCGGCAACGGTTGCGCATCCCCGAGTTCGGCGTCCGCGGCCCGCCGGAACGTGTCTTCGGTGGCCGGCGCACCTGTGAGGACCTCTTCGGCGCGGCGGGCACGCCACGGTTTGTGGGCGACGCCGCCGAGCGCGATCCGCGCGCTCGTGACGGTGCCGTCATCGACGATGAGTTCAGCGGCCACCGACGTCAACGCGAAGGCATAGGAGGCGCGGTCGCGCACCTTCCGGTACGTCGACCGGGCTCCGTCCGGCGGCGCAGGGATCTCGACCGCGGTGATCAGCGCGCCGGGCGGCAACTCGGTGTCGCGATCGGGGCGGTCGCCGGGCAGGCGGTGAAACTCCGTCAGTGGTAGGCGGTGTTCGCCCTCGGCGTCCACGAACACGACCTGCGCGTCGAGCGCGGCCATCGCGACGGCCATGTCCGAAGGGTGCACGGCCACACAGTGTTCGGAGGCGCCGAGGATCGCGTGGTAGCGCACGTAGCCGCCGATCGCCGAGCATCCCTCGCCCGGCGTGCGCTTGTTGCACGGTGTAGTGACGTCCTGGAAGTACACGCATCGGGTGCGCTGCAACAGGTTTCCGGCGGTCGTCGCGAGGTTGCGCAGCTGGCCGGAGGCCGCCGACAGCAACGCCCGCGCCAGCACCGGGTAGCGGCTGCGAACCACGGGGTGGGCGGCGAGGTCGCTGTTGCGGACGTCGGCGCCGACGCGCAGGGCGCCGTCCGGCAGCTGCTCGATATCGGTGAGCGGCAGGTGGCCGACGTCGACGACGAGGGAGGGCTCGAGGATGCCGAGCTTCATGTGGTCGACGAGGTTGGTGCCGCCGGCGAGGAACACGGCGTCGGGACGTTCGGCGACGGCGGTGACGGCGTCGGCGACGCTGGTGGCGCGGTGGTAGTCGAACGGGATCATCGGGCGGCCTCGCTGATGGCGGCGACGATGTTGGGGTAGGCCGCGCACCGGCAGAGGTTGCCGCTCATGCGTTCGCGGATCTCCTCGTCGGAGAGTTCGGGTGGCTTTTCGAGATCGTCGGTGACGTGGCTGGGCGCGCCGGACTTGACCTCGTCGAGCATGCCGACGGCCGAGCAGATCTGGCCGGGTGTGCAGTAGCCGCACTGGAAGCCGTCGTGGTCGAGGAACGCCTGGGCGACGGGATGCAGCGTGTCGCCGTCGCCGAGGCCGGAGGCGGTGACGATCTCGGCGCCGTCGTGAGCCACGGCGAAGGCCAGGCAGGTGGTGGCCCGGCGGCCGTCGAGCAGAACCGTGCACGACCCGCACTGGCCGTGGTCGCAGCCCTTCTTGGGTGCGGTGACGCCGAGGTGTTCGCGGAGCAGGTCGAGCAGGGTGACGCGGTTGTCGATGTGCACGGAGTGCTCGGCGCCGTCGACGGACACGGTGATTTCGGTGAAGTGGGCTGACTCCATTGTCGGCAGGTACCCGCGTCAAGCCGGGCAAAACGGTGCGCTACTCCTCGTGCGCCTTTGCTTCCAGGATCTTGTCGAGTTCGTCGATGAAGCCGCGGTGGTGGTCATGGAAGTAGCGGTGGTGGTGCACGGGATCGACCGGGCGCTCCCAGACGTGTTCGGGCCCATAGGAGACGACGCCGTTCGTCCAGGTTCCGACCGTCATGTGTTCGCACGGTAAGCGGTACATCACCCCGCCCTCGGCGTTGGTGACCCAATGCGCGTCTCTCTCGTCAAAGCCCTCGCCGCACTCCGGGCAGTTGGGGTTCATCGCTCATCAGCCCTTCCGCTCACTACCAGCCTCGCGTTTGCCAACAGTGGGGTCCAGGGACCAAAGACCACCGTCAGGCGTCCAATAGTCACTACCTGCCCGATGCCGGGCCCCGGTTCTCAGCGTCACCCGGAGAATGGATTCATGACGCGGACCTGGACGATGGATCATCACGACGGGCGGCTCGAGGTCCGCACCGGCGTCGAGGGCCGGGCGGCAAAGATGGGTCACCGCCTGACTATCGCCGTGAACACCTGGCATGCCACGGTCGCGTGGTCCGACGGCGAACCATCCGAAGTGACGCTCGCGGTCGATGTGGACTCGCTCGAGGTGCTCAGCGGTGAGGGCGGCGTCACGCCGCTGACCGGGCCGGAGAAGACACTCGCGCGGTCCAACGCCCTGAAAGTGCTGAATGCGAAGCGGTTTCCGCGCATCGAGTTCGAAACCAGCGAGATCGAGAAGACGGGGGGCGGATACCGTCTCACCGGAACGCTCCAGATCAACGGCAAGACGCGCGACCAGGTCGTCGACGTGGCCGTGCAGGAAGCCGACGATATGTGGCGTATGTCATGCGAAACCACCGTGCGGCACTCTGACTTCGGCCTGAAGCCGTACTCGATGCTGATGGGCTCGATGAAGGTCGCCGACGCCGTGACCGTCGCATTCACCGCGACGAAATAATCGGTAGCCTGGCGCACTGAGGAAATCGCCTGTGCTGCTGCGATATCGGAGTCGCCGGGCCACCCGCTGCGGGGAGCGGGTTACGTAAGACGGCGTTGCGGGAACACCACTGGTTGCTGCGCTGGTGTCGGAAAGAGAAAGGATGGCATGTGAGCTCCCCGAAGGGCGGTTCCCGTCTGGGCACGCGATTCGGGCCGTATGAGCTGAAGTCTCTGATCGGCGTCGGCGGCATGGGCGAGGTGTACCGCGCGTGGGACACCGCAAAGGAACGGACCGTGGCCATCAAGCTGCTCCGTCCGGATATGGCGGCCGATCCCAACTTTCAGGAACGCTTCCGGCGTGAATCGCGCGTCGCCGCGCGCCTACAGGAACCCCACGTCATCCCGGTTCACGACTTCGGCGACATCGACGGTGTGCTCTACATCGACATGCGCCTCGTCGAAGGAGCCAGCCTCAAGGAGTTGATTCGGACCGCCGGCCCGTTGCCCGCGACGCGCGCAGTGTCGATCATCACCCAGGTCGCGGCCGCGCTGGACGCCGCGCACTCGAATGGGCTGGTACACCGCGACATCAAGCCAGAGAACGTGCTGCTGACCCACGACGACTTCGCCTACATCGTCGACTTCGGCATCGCGCACGGCGGCGGCGAAGCCAACGTCACCAAGACCGGCCTGGTCATCGGGTCGTGTGCGTACATGGCGCCGGAACGCATCAGCGGCGAACGCGGCGGCCCGGCCTCCGACATCTACTCGCTGACCTGCCTGCTCTACGAATGCCTGACCGGCCGCGCACCATACGACTCCGGCGACCTGCGCGAGATCATGGGTGCACACCTGTTCTCGCCGCCGCCGCGCCCGAGCATCATGCGACGCGGCATCAGCCGGGCGTTCGACGAGGTCATCGAGCGAGGCATGGCGAAGAAGCCCACCGATCGCTACACGACGGCCGGTGAGTTGGCCAAGGCGGCCGCCGCTGCGGCCGAGCAGCCACCGGTCGCGATGCCGGTAACCCCGCCACTGCCGCCGGCCCCGTCGACGCGCCAGTTCTCGGCCGTCGACCCGAACCCGGCGAGCACCCGCTATCAACCGATGTACGCGCCGCAGCCGCCGCCGCCCACGAACCGCAAGCGGTTCGGTCCGGCGCAGGTCGGGCTGGTGGTGACGACTGTCGTGCTGTTCACCGCCGCGGTGGTGCTGGCCATGGTGCTGGCCTTTGGCGACAACGGCGGGTCCGCGCCGCAGACGCCGCTGGCCGTGCCGCCGTCGACGACGACCGAGACGACGACTCCGCCCACGACCACCGCGCCGTCGACGCCGACCACCACGACGACGCCGACCACCAGTGGGCCACCGATCGCCGGGGTGTCGGGTACGGACTCGCAGGGCTTCATCGGGCACACGACTCGCTGCGACGCGGGAAGCACGCCGGTCGCGGCGATCCGGACGGCACAGTCACTGGCGGTGATCTGCGAGACGGGTGAAGGCACGTATCAGTACCGCGGGGAACGCCTGCGCGACGGCGCCAACGTGCAGCTCGACAACGCGCGGCCGGTGGGCAACGGGTTCGTCGCCACGAATCCGGCCGACGGCGCACGCTACGACGTGCAGCCCGGCCTGCTGACGATTTCGAGCAACGGCAAGGTCGACTCGGCCGAACCGGCGCTGGAGTACGGCTCAGCGAACCGCTGACCGGCGATTTGTGCACGTCTAGGAGCGCTCAGCGCTCGTTTCTGTGCACAAATCGCAGCAGGAGGACTACCGTTCGGCCAGGAGACACCGCAGATCGGGGGAGCTCATGGACAACCGCAGGTACTCGCGCGAGAGCGAACAGGCCCGCCGACAGGAAATCGAGCAGGACGCCCGCCGGCTCCGCGAATTCGAGACCTTCTCCAAGTTCTCCGACAAGGACCTGAAGCGCCTGGTCGAAGCCGCGCATCGCACGTCGACGTCAGGTCCGTGGCCGCTGATCCAGGAGCAGACCCCGTCGGACGCCTGCTACATCCTGCTCAGCGGCGAGGTCGGCGTCTACGTCGGCCACGACCGCATCGCCGTCGTCGGCCCCGGCGAGGTGATCGGCGAATCGGTGCTGCGCCGCGGTGCACTGCGCAACGCGACCGTGACGACGACGGGGCGAGCAGACGTGCTCCACATCAACCGCGACGACCTCGCCCGGTTGATCCACGAGATGCCTGCGCTGCGCGAGGCGATGGACGCGACCGTTGCCCGCCACGCCCCGCAGGCCACCAAGCAGGGCTGAATCGGCAGTAACTTCGCTCATGGTTTGACGCACCTGTCAATGCGGGTACGCCGCGTCAATGGAACGGCTGAGTGCATTCGACGCAACGATGCTCTACAGCGAATCATCCAGTGTCCCACTGAATGTGTGTTCAATCGCCTGCCTTGATACGTCGACGATCCCCGGTGGTTACGACTTCGACCGAGTCCGCAAGCATCTGGCCACGCGCTTGGAGGCTCTGCCGGAGCTGCGGGCAAAACTCGCCAACAGTCAGCTGAACCTCGATCATCCGGTGTGGGTGGACGACGACGAGTTGGACCTCGAGTACCACCTGCACCGCATCGCGCTGCCCGCGCCCGGCGGGCGCAACGAACTGGTCAATGTCTGTTCGCGCATCGCCGCGGCACCCCTCGACCGCAGCAAGCCGCTGTGGGAGATGTGGGTGATCGAGGGCATCCACGAAACCGATCCGTCCGACGCCGGAGACGTCGCGTTGATGATCAAGGTGCATCACGCGGCAGTGGACGGGGTGTCGGCGGCCAACCTGATCAGCAAGCTGTGCGACCTCGAACCCGACGGCGCGCCACCCGAGCCCGTCGAGGGTTTCGGCGGCGCCAGGCCACTAGAGATCGCCGCCGACGGTTTGGTGCGTGCTTTCACCCGTCCGTGGCAACTGACCAGAGCGGTGCCCGCCACGTTGTCGACCGTCTTCAGCACGATCACCCGCGCCCGCTCCGGCACCGCCATGGCCGCCCCGTTCTCGGCTCCGGCGACGGTGTTCAACGCCGAGATCACCTCCGACCGCACCATCGCGCTGGCGCAGCTCGACCTCGACGACGTCAAGCGGGTGAAGAACGCCTTCGACGTCAAACTCAACGACGTGGTGATGGCGCTGTGCGCCGGAGCGTTGCGTGAGTACCTGCTCAAGCGCGGCGAGCTGCCGGACGATCCGCTGATCGCGGTGGTCCCGGCGTCGGTGCACGACAAGTCCGACCGGCCCGGCCGCAACAAGCTCTCGGGCTTCTTCAACAACCTGCAGACCCATATCGACGATCCCGGCGAACGGCTGCGCACCATCGCCGAATCCAGTTCGCGCGCAAAGGCTCACAGTGCCGACATCGCTCCGACCCTGCTGGCCGACGTGACGCAGGCGCTGCCGCCCGCACTGTTCGGCATGGCGATGGAGGTGCTGTCCCACACGCCGCTGAAGCACACGCCGATCCACAACGTGGTCATCTCGAATGTGGCCGGGCCGCAGGACAAGCTGTACGCGATGGGCGCCGAGATGAAGGCGCTCTACCCGCTCGGCCCGATCTTCCACGGCTCCGGGCTCAACATCACGGTGATGTCGTTGACCGGCAAGCTGAACGTCGGGATCATCGCGTGCCGCAAGCTGGTCAACGATCTGTGGGACCTTGCCGACCGCTTCGAAACCGCGCTGGACGAACTACTGGCCGCCTGCTGAGCGGTTCGCGGGCTTGATCAACCACAGTGCCAGGATTATCGCTGCGACCGGGCCGACGGCCATGATCACGCTCAGGGTGTGGATGGCGTCGACGGCGTTGTGCGGCGCCTGCTCCACCACCAGCCGGGCTTGCTCGGGGTTGACCATCTGCGCGCCGTGACCGCCGTGCACGGTCAGCAGCGCCTCGCGGGTTTCGGCGCGCGTGATCCCTGAGCGGGAGAGGTCGTGGGCGCTGTCGGTGAGGAACAGGTTGATGCCGACGAGCGCGAATAGCGCGGGGCCGAGCGAGTATCCGCCTTCGTTGACTGCGCTCTTGACGGCCGAGACCGCGCCGCCGAGATCGGTTGGCGCACTGCTCATCATGATCGTGGCTTGCGGCGTCGTGACGAGGGCGCCGCCCACCACGATCAGCGCGGTGGTGACGAACACCGTCGTGCGTGTCGTGTCGAGATCGAAGAGCCTCATCGACAGCAGCCCGCCGAGCATGACCAGGAGTCCGGTGATCATCACGGTGCGCGGGCTGAACCGGTTCGCGGCGGGCCCGGCCGAGGTGGCGGCGACGGCGGCCAGCGCGGTGGCCGGAATCAGCAGCAGACCGAATAGCTCGTGCGACTCCTTGCGGACGGTGACGAGATAGAACGACAGCAACACCATCGACCCGCCGAGCACGATGTTGAACAGCACGCCTGCGGTCACGGCGGCGTTGAACCGGCCCGACCGGAACACCCGCATGTCGAGCGCCGGGTCGTCAGCCCGCAACTCCTGCATGACGAATGCGCACCCGGCCACCAGGCCGACGCCGATCGTGACCAGTCCCAAAGTGTTGATCCCGGTCTCGATGCGCGAGACGCCGAAGATCAGCCCCAGCAGCGCGACGGCGAACAACGCCATCCCGAGCACGTCGAGCCGACGGTCCGCGCGCACGGTCTCGGGCACGAACCGCCACGTGACGAGCAAGCCGAGGAGCCCGATGACTGGCGCCACGAAAAAGCAGGCCCGCCAACCGATCGCGTGGCCGAGCATGCCGCTGATTGCCGGCATCGGGGTCGCGACGGCGTAGCCGACACCGAAGTAGGCGGCGATCGCCGCGGCCCGCCGGCCCGGCGGAAACACCGCGTTGGTGATCGCAAGCGACAGACCGATCAGGAACGCCAGCGTCACACCGGCACCCGCACGGGCGACGATCAACACCGCCGGTGCGGGTGCGGCGGCGGCGAGCACGCTGAACGCGATCGCCCCGGCCAGCCCGAGCAGATACATGCGCCGCATGCCGTACAGATCGCCGAGCGCACCGGCGCTGAGGACCGCGGCGGCCAGGGTCAGGGTGGCCAGGCTGGCGACGAACGTCGCGGTGGATCCGGTGATTCCCACGCCGGCCGAGACCAGTTGCAGGTTGGCCGAGAAGGTGGTCGGGTCGCCGATCGCGATCGCATAGCCGAGGCCCATCGCGAGCACCGTCATGACAGCGGCGAGCCCCGACACCTGACGCTGCTCGGCGTCGACACGAGGAGCGTCCGGCACGCGCGGGATGTTACCGGCGCAGCAACGCCGCCATCACCTCTTTCGAGGGCACGGTCGCCGCGGTGAGAGCGATGGTGTGCCGCCCGACGGGTACCAGCACGTCCGCACCGGCCGGTTCGCCGTCGAGCAGAACCGCCAGATCGGGCGGCAGAGCGACGAGTTCGACACGCGTCTCGGTGTCGGTGGAGATATCGATGCTCGACGTGTCCAGCGACGCGAGCCCGGCCCGGGCGACGTCGACGGTGATGCCCGCGACGCCGGTCAGCTTCAGCGTCAGGAACGGCATGGGCTCGACGCCCGGGCCTGTGCGCCAGAGCAGTTCGGTGTACAGGCCGGGGGACAGGTCGAGGTCGGGTTCGACGCCGCGGCGACGGCGGATCGTGCGCGTCGGGTCGGGGCGCGCATACGACCGCGCGTCGACGGTCGCGACGGCGCCGCGCCTGCCGGCCAGGTCGGGATCGGCGGTCAGGTTCGACAACCACCAAACGTGCTGCGGCCCGAGGCCGAGATCGGGCCGCACCAGCTCCGGGTACCACGAGTAGGTGATGTGCCCGGGGTCGGGCTGGCGGAGTCCGGTGCCCATGTGCGCGATCGGGTCGTCGAATTCGTCCTCGAGCACCCACGTCACGTGGTCCTCGAAGGGGTAGACGGTGAACCGGTAGCGGTAGCCCAGCCGGTCGAGTTCGAGCACCTGGGACAGCACCGACGTGATCGGCACGAACTGGTCGAGCACGCCGTGGGCGATGACGAATGGCAGCCATCGCCCGTTGGGCAGCAGTTCCCAGGTATCGCCTTCGCGGGCGCAGTGCGAGTCGAAGTCGAGGTCGGCGGGGACGTCGACGTCGGGCAGCAAGCGCACACCGCAGACGGGAGGCCCGGCCAGCACGACGGCCTGGGCGAACACCTCCGGATACGTCAGCCCCAGTTTGTAGGCCGCGTAGCCGCCCATGGAGTAGCCGGAGACGACGGTGCGGTTGGGATCGGTGCCGAGCTGTTCGGCCACGCGGGCCCACACCTCCCACACGTCGAGTTCGCCTTCGTCGAAGTACCAGCACGACGGACCGCGGGCCAGCGGCGTCACCACGACCGATTCGCGGTCCTCGCAGACCTGGTGCAGCAGCCGCGGGTCGATCGCGGCGAACTGGTTCTGCCCCAACGCAAGTGAGTGCAGCAGTAGCGTCAACGGCAGCTGGCGGCCGGGCGTGTAGGTCGAGGGCAGGCACACTGAGTAGGGCTGCACGCGGCCGAGGAACTGCGGGTCGGTGCTCAGGATGTTCGTCTTGGCGACCCCCTGGCCTAGCTCGATCGAGGAGACGTACCAGCGGGTGGAGGTGCCGCGCACGATCGGCTCCTCGGTGGTGGCGCGCTCGGCGAGCTGGTCCCAGGCGAGCGCAACCGAGAACTCGGTGACGTCGCCGTCGTTGAGCGCTTCGGCTTGGGCCTGGTCCGACCAGAAGTTCAGGTGTGCCTTTTCCTGCTGGTGGGTGCGGAAGGCGACGTTGTAGATGTTCGGCTGGCCGGGCCGCGCGCCGCGGCTGACGGGCACGTTGGCGAAGCCGTCGCCCGCGTCGTTGGCCAGCCCGGCGGCCAGCCGGACCGTCCAGGTGCCCTCCGGTTCGGCAAGCGAGCGGGGGACTTTGGCGAGGAAGGACCGGGACTGCATGTCGACCTCGTGTTCCGCGGGAGTCGACGACTGCGTGGCGAGGTCGATCAGCCGCGCGCCAGTGGCGGAGATGAGCAGGGCCGTGTCGATGCCGGCCGAAGTGACGCCGGCCCCGGCGGGCCATTCGTTGGTGGGCGCCGCGGTGCGGTCGGTGTCTGATGTCGCCGGAGCGGGTCTGGTGTCAAAAGTGAACAGCGCGATCGGGATTGACGCGTCGATCAGGGTGTTCCAGTCGACGCGCCACCATGTGTGGGTGTCGGTGAGGCCGATCGCGGCGCGGAAGATGTCGGCGCCGTTGCGGGCGGCGGGCCCGTCAGGGTAGACGTACGTGCCGCGCGGAGGCACTAGGCCGCCGGTCGGGATGTCGACGAGCAGGCCGGTGGCGCCGTGGTCGTCGTAGAGGAAGTCGGTCCAGAAGAACGCGCCGTCGGCGTAGCGACCCGTTCCGCAGGTGCGGGGGAAGTCTTCGCCGAACGGCCAGCTCTGCGGCGCGGGCAGCTCGGGTTCGGGGCGCAATGCCGCGTCGGGCACGCCTTCGGGCATGCCGCCGATGACGACGAGTTCCGATTGCGGGCCACGCGATTCGGGGGTGACGGCTTTGAGCACAGTGTCTGCCGCACGGCGTCCGATCCGCAGTGGCAGCAGCGCCAGGTCGATGAGGGACATGACCCCCAACGTAGGAGCAGTCCGTCGTTCCGCGGGGATTTACCGTCGGCGACTCAGCAGGGCGCTTTGATCTCGAACGGCATCGTGCGGGATTGGCCGGGATTGCGCCCGTCGGCGCCGACGACGGTGCCGGTGATGGTGTAGACGTTGCCGTTGATGGTGGCCTCGGCTTTGCCCGCCTCGCCCCCGGAAACCCCGTTGATCTCGTTGACGTTCTCGATGTTGACGGTCCGCACGACCGGTTGTTCGCCGCCGAGCTCCAGGTACACCTGCGCGCTGCCGGTCTTCGCCTTTGCGTCGATCTGCATCGACCACTGATGCTGGGTGCACTCGACGGTCTGGGTGTCCACGCCGTTGCCGTCGATGACGATCCGTCCGGACCGGGCGGGTTCTTCGGTCGGTGTCGGTCCGACCAGCCCACATCCCGAGACGAGCGCTGCCACCGCCAACACCGGTACACCACTGGACCGCAATCGCATGAGTCACCTTCCTCTGGCGTGGGGAGGTTACCCCGGCGGGGTGTCGCCGGGGGCGGTCATCGGCCGTTTCGCCGGAAAACGGCGCGGGTAATAGAGCCGGGTGTCAGGTGGTCCGGTGACAACATGAGCTTCAAGGGCGCGGTCAACGATGCCACCGGAAGCCGTGTGGTCCAGTTCTGCGCCCGTGCGGGATACCCGGTCAGCGGGACATTGCACCTGCTGGTGGCCTACACGATTCTGCGGATCGCGCTGGGCCTCGGCGGTGAAGCCGACCAATCCGGTGCCCTGAGGACGCTGGCCACGGAGGGCGGCGGAACCTTTTCGCTGTGGATCGTCGCCGCCGGGCTCATCGCGCTGGCGATGTGGCGGTTCGCCGAGACGGTGTTGGGGCTGCATCCCGGCGAAAGCACCGAGGCGCACAAACGCGATTCACCACTCATGAACCGGCTCAGGGCTTTTGGGCTGGCGCTGGTGTACTGCGCTGTCGCGTTCACCGCGATCCAGTTTGCGCTGGGTGCACGGACGCGGGGCAGCGAGCAGACCTCCGGCTTGAGCGCTCGGTTGATGCAGTCCGACGGCGGCAAGGCGGTTCTGGTGCTCGCGGGGCTCGCGATCGCGGTGATCGGCGCCTACTTCGTCCACAAGGGCGCGACGCGCAAGTTCCTCAAAGACCTCACCGTCCCGGGTGGCCGGCTGGTCACGGTGCTGGGCGTCTGCGGCCATGTCGCCGAGGGTCTGGTGCTGTTCGCCGCGGGCCTGTCGGTGGTGGTGGCGACGTACGTGAGCGATCCGGCCAAATCGACGGGCCTCGACGGTGCGGTCAAGGCACTCGGACGCGCGCACTACGGTGAGGCGATCTTGATCGTCGCGGCAACGGGTTTCGCGGCCTATGGGTTGTACAGCTTTGCGCTGGCCCGGTACTCCCGCATGTGAGGTTTCCGCGGACGGCTGCCGAGGGTAACCGAGCGGCACGTCGACTTCGAGGAGGAATGGTGAGCGCAGCGAACAAGGCGAGGAACAAGGTGGACAACCTCGCGGGTAAGGCGAAGGAAGCGGTCGGCAACCTGACCGGAGACCCGCTGACCCGCGACCAGGGGCGCAGCGATCAGGCGAAGGCCAACCTCCGGGATGCCGGGGAGAAGATCAAGGACGCCTTCAAGAAATAGCTCTTTGGCTCAGTCGTAGATGACGGCCAGGCCTCGGCGCCGGAGGTCTTCCAAGCCGTCGAGCATGGCCTGAAGCTGCTCGGGTGGATGCCCGACCCAGTCGGTGATCTCGTCGACGATTCTCACCGGTTCGCGGGTTCGGTAGGAGCGCGTCGGATTGCCGGGCAGCTTCTTGTCCGTGACGTTCGGGTCGTCCTCCACGGCGCCAAGGGGTTCGACGATGTAGATGCGGCCGCGTCCCTCGCCTTGTGCCATCTCGGCTCCCCAGGTGGCGGCGTCCAGGGTCTGCGTGATGTAGACGTGGTTCGAGATGCGCCCATCTTCGAAGTTCGACGGACGTCCCGGCACCAGCAGATCACCCACGGCGAGGTCCGCCTTGGTGCCGTGGAGGTAGGCGCCAGACTCGTGGACTTCGAATGGCTTTGGCGGGTTCGACACACTGCTCCTTCATCAGTAGCGGCGATGGCCGGACGATTGTGCAGCACGTCAGGGGCCTTGCCGCAAGCCCCACCCCCCGTCGTAAAGTGAGAGTGGGAAACACGACGGCGGAATTTATTCGGGCTTTTCGAAGTGCTGGTAGTCCTTCGGGTTCTGCCAATCGCCGCCCCACGTCCAGCCGCGGTCAGTGAAGATCCGCACCGCAGGATCGCCGGCGTGCAGTAGGCCCGGGTCGATGCGGGTGCGATCGAGATACGGTGCGGCGTTGGCGGGCTGGAGGTCACCCGCATTGTCGATGTAGGGGTTGATGAGGGGATTGATGTCGATGGCCCGGCCGTAGGCGTGGTGGGACCAGTTGCCGGACCCGGGGATGTCGCGACAGTTGAACGCCGAGGTGTTGTTGTCGCGCATGGACAGTTCGTCTTCGGCGCCCGGGTAACGGTCGGGCGTGCGCATCTTCTCGATCGGATAGCGCGCTTCACGGAGCTGCTCGAAGATCTCGATGACCTGGGGTACGAGGTCTTCGTGCACGACCAACTCTCCGCGATGGGTCTGCAGGTCCATTCCGAGGTGGTCGATTTCGATGCGCCGCAGTCGCTCTGGGCCGAGAGGACAACCGGGACGCCAACTTTCACCGAGGTCAGCCGCGGTGACGGCGTGCACTTCGGCAGGTGTGGGGGTGGTCGTTGGCGGGGGAGGAGGCGCGGCGGTGGTGGTCTGCGTCGTGGTGGTGGGCGATGTCGACGGCGGCGTGGACTCGGCCGACGGTGGCGAGGAGGTGCACTGCGCGAGCAGCGCAGTGGCCGCGAAGATGGCCACCGGCTTGGCGACCGCCCGACCGGATATGCCCACGGCGGGATCGTACTGTGTCCCCGCAGTGGCACTTCGCAGATCGCGACGCTGGTTCAGGCGGGGATCCGAGTAGCGCCTGGGCTATGCCGGCGGCTTCGGCGGAAACGCCGCGTTCTCCTCGAGGGCGCCGCGGTAGGCGTGCACCCGCCCGGGGATCGTGCTGAGCACCGCGACGGTGCGCCCGCCACGCCCGTACGCCGCGACGAACTCCCACTCGTCGAGGTCGCCCTCGACGATGTCGACCGAATCGTGATCGGTTGGCAGACCCAGCATCTGAAGTTTCACGTCGTACTGATCCGACCAGAAGTAGGGAATCTCGTCGAAGCGCTCGGCGTGCTGCGGACCGGTCAACAGGGTTTGCGCCGCTGCCTCGCCCTGGCGGTTGGCGACGTCCCAGTGTTCGATCCGCAGATGGCGTTCGTAGCGCGGATGCCACCAACGCGCGACATCGCCGGCGGCCACGACGCCGCGGACGCCCTCGGCGGCGCCCGTGGCATCGCAGAGCACGCCGTCGTCGATGCGCACTCCGGAGCCCTCGAGCCAATCGGTCGCGGGCGTGACGCCCAGCCCGATGACGACGAGGTCGGCCGCGACCCGGGAACCGTCGGTCAACCGAACTGCCTTCACCTTGCGCTTGCCCACGAACTTCTCGACACCGACTCCGAGCCGCAGGTCGACACCGTGCCTCCGGTGCAGCTCGGCCCAGTGCGGCGCCAGCTCTGCGCCCAGTGCCGACAGCAGTGGGTTCGAACCCCGTTGGATCAGTGTCACCTTCAATCCGAGCGCGCGGCAGGTTGCCGCCACCTCGACCCCGATGAAGCCGCCGCCGACCACCGCGACACGGGGGCGCGAGGCGAGCCGTTTCCGGATGGCGAGGCAGTCGTCGACCGTGCGCAGCATCATCACTCCGTCGGGCACCGGACCGCCCGGCCATTGGCGGGGAACGGCGCCGCTGGCGATCACCAACCCGTCGTAGCGCAGCGACAGCTCTCGATCCTCGTCTCGAACGCGGACGGTGCACGATTTGTCGTCCAGCCCCACCGCCGAGGCGCCCCGAAACACCGTCGCGTCCAGGTCGAATTGCGGCGCCATGTCGATTCCGGCCCGATGAATCTCGCCGGACAAGAGCTTCTTCGACAGCGGTGGCCGGTGATAGGGAGGTTGACGCTCGTCGCCGACGATCGTCAGCGCACCGTCAAAGCCCTTCTGCCGCAGAGTCTCCGCAGCTCGCACGCCTGCGACCCCGGCGCCGACGACAACAATTTCTCGCAGTCTAGTCGCCATGGTCAGTCCTTCACCAGGATCGCGCGGGTGGGACAGGAGACCTCGGCGCCTTTCAACTGTTGGCGCAGCTCCTCGCCCGGCGCTTCCTGAAGCACGTGTAAGCCGTCCTCGCGCAGGTCGAACACTTCATGGCAGATGCTCATGCAGACGCCGTTGCCGTCACATGTGTCGAAATCGACGATGACCTTCATCGGACTCCGGCCCCTTCCATCTCCGTCGCGGTGGTGTTCTGCCGACTCGGTGACCCCGCACGTTCGCGTGCGGCCCGCGCTGCCGGCGAGTGCTCCAGGTAGTCGATGGCCATCTGGGTGTTGGCCTCGTGGCTCGGGTGGTGGCTGGGTCGCATGTAACGCAGCGGCACCGTCACAAGGAAGTTCCACGGTCCCGGCAGCTTGTACTCGCGCGCGGCGCGTAGCCAGTCCCGGAATCGCCACTTCTGGTCGATGGTCGGATCGTTGGCCATCAGGTAGCGCGCCCCGGCGATCCACCAGCCGACGAACAGCGGCGCGGTCATCAGCATCGCGAATGCGCGGATGAAGTAGTTTCCGCAGACGTGCTGGTAGACGTCGAAGACCAGCGAACGGTGCTCGACCTCCTCGGCGCCATGCCAGCGGAGCAGGTCGAGCATGACGGGGTCGGTGCGGGCGTAGTCGAGCCCGCGGTTCTGCAGCACCCACTGGCCCAGCACCGCGGTGAAGTGTTCGAGCGCGGCCACATCGGCCAGCCGACGGTAGAGCCACCACCGCTTCAGCGGTGGCGGGAAGAACTTCGGCGGGTCACCCAACGTCACCGACAAGGTTCTGCCGAGCCGGTCGGTGTAGGGCTTGGTGTCGATGCCCTGCTCGGCCAGGTGGTCCAACACCACCTGGTGTGCCCAGGCGTGCCAGGACTCCTGCTGGATGAACGGTTTGATCGACGCCTCGAGTTCGGGATCGTCGACCAGAGATGACGCCTCCAGCACGGCTTTGATGAAGTGCCGTTCACCCTCGGGCAGGAGCAGATGCAGGACGTTCATCATGTGCGTGGAGAACGGATCGCCGGGGACCCAGTGGATCGGCGTCTCCGACCAGTCGAAGCGAACCATTCTGCGGTACTTCGGGTATCCGTCGTGGTGCTGCGCGACTTCGGGCATGGGCTACCTCTTCCGCCAACCGACGGGTGTGCCATCGGTTCCTTCCTCGTTGAAGGCCCGGTCGATCACCGGTAGCGATGCGCGGTGGGCGACCGTCCGTCAGGTCGCGTACCCGATAGCGGCGTCCCGTACTCGCACCGGCGGTGGAGGTTCGCTGTGAATCGACTGTGCGGCGTCGGTACGCTTCGGGCTACTCGTTGTAGTCCGTGCTGCCCTCGACCGGTCGAGTGGTGCTGACCAGCTTCGCGAAGCAGTGGTCCCGGTCGAAGTTGTTGCTTCTGCACCACGCCAACGCACCCTCGGCGGTAGGGAACGTGGACCCGGCGATCGTCACCCAGAAGTTGGAACTCGAGAATGTCGACCAGTCTCCTGACCACAGCAGCCGAGCGCCGGGGTAGGTCTGCCGGAGTCGCTGGTGCTCGGTCAAGATCGCCGAGTGTGTCCACGTGCGTCCTTCGGCGACGAGACCGAGCCGCTTGGAACTCAATTGCGGTACCCAGGTATCGGTCATGGTCGCCAGCACCATCGGCTTGTCGCTCGTGGCGATCGAGCGCAGTTGATTTCCGCTTACGGTCTCGGCGTCGGGCAGGGACGCCGGGAGCGGCGCCGGGCGTGGTACGGGCCGGCTGGTGCTTTCGATGATGTTGGCCATCAACGACGGTACGGTCGTCGACCCGCCGATTTGCGTCTCATAGGTCATCGCCCCCTGCACCTCGACGTACATCGTCACCCTGTCCTTCTCGACGAAGTCGGTGACCATGTCCGCGTCATAGGCGGTGATGACGGTGTTCTGGTCGTAGTGGTAGACGTCCATCATCGGTGCCGGCCCGGTGTCGGCGCGGAACGACGTTGCGCCCGTAGCGGAGTCGAACTGCGTGATCACCCCGTAGACCACGATCTTGCGCCCGGCCCACGCGTCAGGATCCTTGGCCATGAGGGCGAACTCGCGCTGAGTCACCGTGGCGTATGTCGACCGGTCTAGGCGTGTGGTGTCGGGTGCGGGCCGGCGCGCGGTTGGCTCTTGCTGCACCGTAGGTGCTGGTGCGGTCGGGGCGGGCGCGGCGACCGTCGGTGACGGGCGCTCGGCGTCAGGCGCGTCGGGATCGGATCCGCTGAGCTGAAGACCCAGCAGAACGCCGACCGCCAACACGAGAACCGCGACGCCGCCGGATAGTGAGGCGGCGACGACCGGATTTCTCTTGCCGCGCTTGGGTTCTGAATCGTCGTAGTCATCGGGCCACGGGACGGCCGGCTGGTGGTGGTCGTAGTACGGGTGGGGATAAACCATGGTCGTGTCCTTCGATACGGGGAGTCGCTACGGCCGACGCCGTCAGCAGAGGAAGGTGTTGGCGGCGATCACCATCGCCTGGGCTTGCGTATAGGTGATGTCGTTGTACGGGTTGAAGACGACCTTCTCGACGGTGGTGTCCAACGGGACCCACATCGACTTGTCCGCGCAGACGGCGTAGCCCCAGCGCAGCAGGGTGACGTAGTTGCCGTCGTTGGGGGTGATGCCCAGCCGCGAAATGGCGTTCAGGTAGCTCAATTCGTCGGCGGCCGCGGGGGCGGCGGTTGCGATGGTCGTGCCGATGCCCAGGGTCAGTGCCAGCGCCAGGCTGGCGAGCAGTTTCTTCATGGGTTACTTCTTCGTCGTGCGGATACTGCTGGCGATGCCGTCGTCGTCGCGGGCGAGACGCCGGAGGGTGCCCCGACCGGGCGTTGCGAGGTCGGTTCCGACCCCGGCGAGCGGCGGCGCTAGGCGGGTTCGCCGGAAGTTGCTGCGACAAGTAATGCCGCCGTATTTCGAGTGCGCGTCAAGCGGTGGTTCGCTGGTTCTTGATCTTGAATTATCGGACGAGCAGTCCCTTTCGGGGGTGCGTCTGGTGTCGACGGTACGGAGATCCCTGCGTAGAGGAATCAGGGGTTTCCCTATCGATTGTTTGCTGGAGGGGTCTCTCGCGGCGGCTGGCGACGTTTCGGGCCTCATGCGTCACAGGCGTCACGCAGGTTGGGCTGCCCGCCCCTTTTTGCTAGCGAAGGCCCGCCTCGATGTCGGTGACAGCCTGGGCCGCCTCGGGCCCACAGATGGTGGGGAGTTCGACAGTTCCTCTGGCCAGAAGTCGGTCGATGCGGTTCGCGAGGTCGCCCGACGTGACATGGGCGTAGAGGTTGGCGCCCGGACATGAGGTGTCGTGGCTGGCGTCGCGGTGACCGGCGAGGGTGTCGGTCGGGATGTCGAATCGCTGGGCGGCCCAGGCGAAGGCGAGTGCGGCGCCGTTGAGCTGTGCTTCGGTGATCGGCTCCTTGTCGAAGTCGCCCTCGCAGACGACGAGGAAGTGGCCGGTGGGGTCGTAGTCGGTCGCGGTGTTGCCGACGAGTTCAGGTTTGCGCAGTTCGTAGATGTTGCCGTTGCGGTCGACGCTGACGTGGTAGGCGATGTCGATCCAGCCCTGGGTGTCTTGGTGGTAGTGCTGGTGCTGGCGCAGGCGTGCGGGCGCATTGGTGTTGTCGCCCAGCGTGACCGCCGTGTGGTGGATCGTCATGCGGACGGGCGTGTGGGGTGTGCCGCCGGGGTGAGCAGGCATGGCGCCCCACGCGTCCCGGCACAGCATCGCGCTCGTGGGCGCCTGTCGCGGAGTCGCGCTTGCCAATGCGGGCGGCGCGAAGGTGGCGGCGGTCGCCAGGCCGGCCAGTTGCAGGAGTCGTCGGCGGCTGAGGTTGTCGGTTCGCACGGTCAGCCCAGTAGGGATATGGCGGCAGCGATCAGCACGGCCACGCCGAGCGCCGTCATCACCAATGACGAAGGGGCACTGCGACGGAGCACCGAGTTCATCGGGTTCTTGGGATCGGCCCAGACCTCGACGGGTTGCCCTGGTGCGTAGCGCGAGGCTTGCGCGGAGGCGATGCCGCCGAGGCCCATACCGAAGCCGAGGGGCGTACCGAACGCTGCGCGCTGGCCGACGAAAGTGTGTCCGTTCATTTGATATTGATAGGCGACGACGGAGCGCTGGACGTTGGCGCCCATGCGTCCGGCGCCGGCTTGGGTCTGGTATCCGGCGACGCCGGAGCCGAGCATGACGCCGGGGACCTGTTGCCAGCCGAGGGCGCCGACCAGTTGCAGTACGCCGGGCAGACCGCGGAACAGCAGGAAGGTCCCGATGATCAACAGCCCGATCTCGGTGACGTAGTTGGCCACCGCCGGAGCTTAACGCGCTGATCAGCGCCGAGTCGCGGGTTCCGCACTGGCCGGTGTCTGATGCAGCGCGAGCGCCCTAGATCGTCCGTCGTGCGATGAAGTCGGTGAACTGGTCAAGATCGATGGGTCCTCCGGCGAGTGCGTCACCGATCGTCGTTTCCCCAACCTGGTCCCACACCGACAGCCGGCAGAGCCTGGGTGTTGGCGACTGCAGCGCCGCGAGGTCTTTGACCGCGTCGTAGAGAGCGCGTTGTTTCCATCGAGGGGAGCCCGGCCCGTCCAGGACACCAGGTGGGCTCGACGGCCCGAACATCGACTCGCAGGACGGAGTGGTCCACCGCTTACCCCACCTGCCCGCAGCGAGACACTCCTTCTCGAAGTCCGCGCAGAGGTGGAGATAGGTATCGCGCCAGGGAAGCGTTGCCGCCCACTGCGGTTGGAGCGTTTGCGCGCGGTAGCGGTTGAAGTGCAACTCCTCGTCGAGTTCGATCACCAGCCCATCGGAGAACGCGAGGTCCCACGCCCCGGGGCGCAAGCGCGGCGTCGGCGTCTGCCCGCCGAGTGACTCAAACAACTCGACCACCCGCTCGCGAGCTTCGGAGCCGAGGGCTTCCAGTCGAGGGGCGGGTGGGCTACTCGTGGCGACGACGAAACCGGCGCGGACCATGAGGTTCTGTAGCGCTTGTGCCCGAGCACCTGTGCGGACCACGGGATCAGTGTGGCATTCCGGCGGGGGCAAGCCGGCCGCAACGGGCGCGGGCTTTCCGGTGGATTCAGGCTGGGTCACACCCATCTGTGGTTCATGACTTAGGCCACGGGTAACTCGATCAGAAAGTTTGCCGTCTGGTTCACCCGGTTGCCGTTCTGCGATCTCTGATCAGGTGGTGTACGGGCAAGCCGTAATCAACGAGCGCGTTGCTGGGAGTGCTGCGGGCGATTGGGCAACGCATAGGGGTGGTGGGTATCGTCCGCCGGCGATGGGAAGGCACTCACTTGCCAAGATGCGGCGGTCTTCGCGTTTGGCGGTAGTGGCGGGCGTGGTTTCGGCGGTCGCTTTGTTCGGCGTCGGCGCAGACAGTTATCCCCAGGTTCGCGACGCTGAGGTTCGCGACGTCACCGCGGCGCCACAACCACCGTCCCCGGCGGTGAACCTGATGGCCGCGCGGCCGCCCGTCCCGATTCCTCCGCCCACGTTGCCGCAGGGCAAGGCGCCGGAGAACGGACTGCAGGTGGACACCATCTTGGTGGCGCGTGCCGTCAGCGCGACGTTTCCCGAGATCCTCACCATCGGCGGCGTCCGCTCCGATTCTCTGAAGTGGCATCCGCATGGGTTGGCCATCGACGTGATGATTCCGGATGCCCGCTCGGCGGCGGGGATAGAGCTCGGGGACAAGGTCCTGGCCTACGTCATGGCGAATGCGGAACGCTTCGGCCTCGAGCACGCGATCTGGCGGCAGACCATCTACCGCCCCAACGGCTCGAAAAATGTCATGTCGGATCGCGGTTCAGACACGGCGAATCATTACGACCACGTGCACATCGCCACGGCGGGTGGCGGATATCCGCAAGAGGGCCAGGTCTACCTCCGCTGATCTCGCGCCTGGCTTCAGCCGAGGTCGTCGAGTACTTGGTAGCCGGCGTTGTATCCGGGGATGAAGGTGATGCCGGGTCCGCCGTGGCAGCCGGCGCCGCCGAGGTAGAGGCCGTCGATGCCGATCGGCAGGTCGCGAAAGCCCTTCGGGCCGGGGCGGTTCGGGCCCATGAGGTCGGGGTGTAGCAGGCCGTGGCAGAAGTCGCCGGCGGGCGCGCCGAACATGGTGTTCATGTGGTACGGCGCGAAGGTGATGTGGCGGATCTGAATATCTTTGAAGTTCGGTGCGTAGCGGGTGATCTTGTCGATGACGCGTTGGGCCATCTCGTTTTTCAGGTGACCGTGTTGATCGCGAGGTGTCTCGACGGGGAACGCGTAGGCGTAGGCGCTGGCTGCGTGTTTTCCGGGTGGTGCCATGTTGGGGTCGTGCACGGACGGGATCTGGATGCCGAGGGACGGGTTGTCGGGAACGATTCCGCGGCAGGCGTTCTCCCATTGTCGCTGTTGTTCTTCGGGTGAGCCGAAGATGCCGACCGAGGGCTGCATGCCGGGCTCGTTGAGCAGGTCGTACGGCGGGGCGAATTCGGGTAGGCCGTCGAGGGCGAAGTGCATCTGGACGAAGGAGGCGCGGTGGTCGCGGCCCTGGAGTCGTTCGAGGAGCTGGGTCGAGACGTATACGGGCCCAATGAGTTCGGTAAGGGTGGTGTCGGGGGAGAGGTTGGAGACGACGACGGGGGCGGTGATGGTGTGGCCGTCCTTGCAGCGGACGCCGGTGACCTTGCCATCGTCGACGAGGATCTGCTCGACCTTGGTGCGGTAGCGGATCTCGCCGCCGCGGCTTTCGAACATCTCGCGCAGGTGCTCGGTGAGGGCGCCGATGCCGCCTTCGAGTTTGGTCATCATCGCGGTGCCTTCGTCGGGGACGGCGAGGGCGAAGGCCAGGCAGGTTGCGCTGCCGGGGGTGTAGGGCCCGCGGTAGGTGGAGTTGATGGCGAGGAAGGCGAGCATGCCGCGCATGACGGCGTGGCGCTTGCGGTCGGGCAGGTAGCGGTCGATGACGTCCATGGCCGAGCCGAATAAGGTTTCGTGGATGGCGCGGCGCTCAGATTCGTTTGTGGCGCAGGCGTACATCTCGTCGACGGTCTTGGGTGGCTTGCGAACGTCGAAGCGGCCGAGCGCCCGGGCGGGGCCCTGGCTCCAGGCGATGAGTTCGGCCATGCCGGTGACGGCGTCGGTGCCGTGTTTGTCGGCGAGGTGGGTCATCAGTTGCATGGGGTCGCGGTAGAAGACCATGGCTTCTTCGCCGGCCTCGCCGATGTTCACCGACATGACGTCGGCGTCGACGGTGGGCAGGGTGTCGAGGCCGAGATCCTTGGTGATCTCGCTTGGGGTGGGGAACTGGACGGACCCGGCGATCTCGTAGCGGAAGCCGTCGATGAGTTCGACGGTGGCGGCCATACCGCCGGCGTAGGTGTTGGCCTCAAGGCACAGGGTGCGCAGGCCGGCGCGTTGGAGTAGAGCGGCGGCGGTCAAACCGTTGTGGCCGGCGCCGACGACGATTGCGTCAAAGTCAGTCATGCGGGCAGGTTATGTCAGTACTGACATAATTGTGGCGGTACTGACGAATTTGTGCGATACGATCGCGGGACTATGGCGACGCCCGTGAACCTGCATCAGCAGCGCAGTCAGGCGACGAAGGAGGCGCTGCGGCGGGTGGCGTTGGCGCGGTTCGCGAAGGACGGGTTCGCGAATGTGACGGTGTCGCAGCTGGCCGCGGAGGCGGGTGTCACGGAGCGGACGTTCTTCCGGCACTTTCCGACCAAGGAAGCGGTGCTGTTCGCGGACTACGAGACGCACCTGGAGTGGCTGGCCGAGGCGCTGGCGCGGCGGCCGGCGTCGGAGTCACTGTTCGATGCGGTGATGGCGAGTGTCGGGAGCTTTCCGCACGATCTGGAGGTAGTGCGCCAGGCGGCGCTGCTGCGGGCAAGTCTGATCGGTGAGCGGGCGGCGGGGCATCTAAGGGTGGTGCAGGCATCGTTCGCGGCGGTGATCACCGACTTCGTGCGGACGCGGTACACCGATGTGCCGGGCATCGAGTTGAAGGGCGAGGTGGCGGGGGCCGTCTTGGCGGCGGCACTCGTTGTCGCCGTGGAGAACTGGGGGCGCGGCGGCTGCGCGGGCGACCTTGGGAAGATCGTTGCGGAGAGCGTCGAGTTGGTGCGGTCGGGGTTGGCGCTCCGGTGATTCTTAAGTCTTAAGCCTGCTCTGGCCGCCGCGCGCCCCTTACCACTCCTGCTGACGACCTGCCGGCGTAGCAGATCGGTTAGGTGGTGGTCTGGTGGGCTGCGCCCGCCGTCTTCAAAGCAGTCTTACACCGCGCTCAGTGAGCTCTCCGGGCCGCGGAGATCTGCCCCGGCGCGACTCCCGCATCCGGGCCCGCCCGCGGTCGAATACGACGATCGCGGTAGCGCTCACGAACGGCGTGCGCCTAGAGCGCTGGTCCGGCGTGGTGGCCACCCCAGCGGCGAGTGGTGGTCGCCGACCGGACGACGAGCTATCCGCAGCAAAATACGGAATGGTACTAAACATGTCGGGCGGGTACGCCATAATCGGTAGCTATTTGACGGAGCTAACAGTTAGCATCTGGTATGCGCTCCCTGCTGGGAGCTGGGGGAAGTCCGAACTGTGGGGAAGCAGTGGTCTTGAACGAGAACGACTCTGATGGTGTGGATTTGGTCCGCAAGGCGGTCAACCTCTTCACATTTCTCGGCAGTACGCAGCGGCTATTGATCAAGCCTGTCTACACTGTGGACAAATTTGAGCATGTGATGTGGTTCGCCGACCTTCCGGACCATGCTGCCGTGCGGTCGGCACACCGAACCGCAAACCCAGAGCCAGATAGCCCTCTGCTCGAAGTCGACAGGGCGCTACGGCTGGATCCACCGATCCTCCCAGCTGAACTCGAGCCGTGGGTCGAGGGCCCAATCGAGGATGCACACCACGAGCCCATGATCCGTGAGGCCATCTACGTCGGAGAATCAGAGTCCGACAATTTCGATGGCGTTGAGAGCGATGATGACGACGAGAGCGCCGAGACCGAACCGCGGACGATCGAACTGGTCGACGTCCCCGAGGTCGCCGCCGCCTTCGACGCGTGGACGACTGATTGGAGGCTGTGGGCGGAACGAGAGCGCCGCGACAGCGTCGTCCGGAACATTTACAAGGATCTTTTCGGAGTCCACCTCACATCCACCGATCACAGCGAAGAGTTCGAACTAGTCCTGGGAATTGGATGTTTGACGTGGCGGCCTGAGGACCACGAACAGGTGCAGCGACACGTCGCCACCGCACCGATCACGATCAACTTCGACGAAAACAGTGGCATGTTGACCGTCGTAGCGGTGCCGTCGCCCGAAAACGTGTCAATCGAACTCGACATGCTCGACCCGGCGCTGATTCCTAGTCCGTCGAAGATCGACGAGATCCGGCAGTTGGCCGCCGAGTACGAGGGCCACCTCCTCGATCGCCCGGCGATCGGGGACGTTTGTCGCCGCCTCACCCATCGACTCGACGCCAGCGCCGAATACGACGAGGATGCGCTGTCGCCGCACACCGGATCGGCACCGCGGGGCGCTTTCGCTCCAGCACTGATCCTCCGGCGGCGTACCAAGCGAGGGCTGGTCCAGATATACGAGCAGATCGTCAGCCAGATCCAAGCCACCGGTGACGTGCCGGCGGGCGTCCTGCCGCTGATCGATCCGGACCGGCAACCGTCGCAGTCAGACGGAGCGGCCGCGTCCGGCGCAGTGATCACGATCGACGAAGAGGACTTCCTGCCGCTGCCGGTCAATGAGGCGCAACGCAAGATCATCGAGCGGGTCGACCGCAATGCACAGACAGTGGTGCAAGGCCCGCCTGGTACCGGCAAAACGCATACCGCTGCCGCGCTCGTATCGCATCTCCTCGCACAGGGAAAGCGGGTGTTGATCACCGCGCAGACTGATCGAGCATTACATGAAGTCCGCGACAAACTGCCGCGTGAAATTCGGTCGCTTGCGGTGTCGGTTATTGGCCAATCACGCACCGACATGGCCGATTTACGCACCGCCGTCGACAGCATCTCGCAGCGTGCCGACGAGTTCGACCCCGATGAGTCCCGCCGCGCCATCGAAGGTCACCTCGCCAGGATCGACGACCTGCGCCGCCGCCGCGCCGAGACGTACGACAGGCTGATCGCGATCCGCCTGCAGGAGGTAGAGATCCGCAGCGACGGTCCCGAGGAGGACACCCTCGCCGCGATCGCGTACCGCCACCTCGAGCAGGAGCCGCAGCTCTCGTGGATTCGGGAGTTCGACGTCGATCCCAACAACGTAGGCACCAGCGTCTCCTCGGAGGAGATCGTGTGGTGGCGTGAAGTTCTCATGAATTTGGACGTAGCGGAGAACGAGGGCGAAGCTACCCGCCGACTTCCCGCCGTCGAGTCATTGGTGCCGCCTCAGGAGTTCTCCACACTCGTCGTCGCCGAACGACAAGCAATCGCCCACAAGACAAGGTTCGACAACCTACTGTCACACGAGTCGTTCGATTTCGTGAGGTCACTCGCACCAGATGTTCGTGAAGAGTTGCGAAGCCGGGTTTCTGCGTTGGCCGAACGTGCCGGAGCTTTAGAGCGACGCGAGGAAGCTTGGATGAACGAGGCGCTGCGGGATGTTCGCAGCGGTCGTCATCAGATCTGGATGGCCCGGTCCGCGCAAATCAAGTCGCTGGCTGAACAAGTCGAGGTGCTCATCGGACGGATCGGTCCGACAACATCGGTGGCTACTGGTTCGGGCGACGTGGGGGTGCAGCAGCAGATCGCAAAATCCCTACTAGCGCACCTGGATTCAGGCGGAAAGATCAAGACGCTGCCGAACGGCTCGCCAAAGATCGGCGCATTGAGTCCCAAGACAGTGAAGCTGGCCGAGCCGTTCTTCACAGAGGTCAAGATCAACGGATTGCCGGCGGTGACAAAGGAGCAGCTCGCCGCGTTCGTCGACTGGGTGGATGCCAGTCGAACCATCACCGCGATGGATCAAGCCTGGCCCGCCTCAGTTCAGATTCCCGATGAGGACACGCTCGCTGAGGAGCTGCATTGGCACCGCACGGAGGTGGCTCAGCTCGACAAAGTGCTCGAGCTCGGTCAGCAGCTCGAGGTGGAGCGGGCCTGGTTCCAAGCCAACGACCTTCCGGTGCCGGACTGGAACAAGCTTGATGAGATCAGGCGCTACGCCGAACTCGTCGAAGCAGCAACGGCTGCCGACGGTGCGGTCAGCGCATCGGCGCCGGTCGAGGCGCTGGTGGGTTATTTGGAGTCCGAGGCTCGGTGGCCGGACCCACCACAGGTCGTCTCCTCACTGCTGGACGCAGTGCGTAACCGCGACACGGACGCCTACGCAGCAGCTCATAGACGACTGGTTCACCTGCATCGGGTCGCTGAGATGGTCGCTGAGCGCAACCGAGTCCATGCGCGATTGGAAGCCTCTGCACCGCGTCTTGCTGCGGCAATCATGACTAAGCCGGATGCGTCGGAATGGGCCGACCGGTTGCCTTCTTACAGCGACGCCTGGCGATGGGAGATGACCGGCCGCTGGATTATGGCGCAGGACGTCGAAGATGCGAACGCGTTGAAGGTGCAACTCAACGGCATCGAGCAGCAGATCAGAAGCGAGGTCGAGCATCTCGCCGCCGAGCGGGCCTGGGGCCACGCGGTAGCTCCAGGCCGACTAACCGGCCGTGCCCGGGCGAATCTCGCTCAGTATGCGCAGCTCGTCGCCTCGTTGGGCAAGGGCACCGGCAAGTACGCGGCAAAGAAACGCGTCGAAATCACTGAGGCAATGGACCGGTGCCGGTCATCAGTCCCGGTGTGGATTATGCCGATCTACAGGATCGCAGAACAGCTTCGTGTGCAACCGAATTCGTTTGATGTCGTCATCGTCGACGAGGCTTCGCAAGCCGGTCTGGAGGCGACATTCCTGCAGTATCTGGCGCCGAAGATTGTGGTGATCGGTGATGATAAGCAAGTTTCGCCATCAGCGGTCGGTGTCGATCAGCAGCAGTTGCGCGATTTAGCGAATCTGTACCTGGCGAACGACACGTATCGGGCTTCGTGGCTAGATCCGAAGCGGAGCTACTTCGATGAAGCCAATATGCGGTTCGGTGGTCGCATCACCTTGACGGAGCACCGTCGTTGCGTGCCCGAGATCATCGGGTTCTCCAATCGAATTGCCTACGAACCGGAAGGTATTCGGCTTGTTCCGGTACGTCAGTTCGGTGCAGCACGACTCGACCCGATCAAGGTCGTTTATCTCGCGGATGGGTACGAGGCCGATAATAAGACCAATCCTGTGGAGGCTGAGGCGATCGTTGATCAGATCGTGAAATGTCTCGCAGAGCCGGAGTACGACGGCGCCACGTTTGGTGTGATCTCGCTGCTAGGTAAGGAGCAGGCCAGGCTGATCGAGAGCAAGCTGCTCGACGCAGTTCCACCCGAGGAATGGGCGGCGCGCGATCTGCGATGCGGGGACGCCCCCGACTTCCAGGGGTCCGAACGCGACGTCATGTTCCTGTCGATGGTGAAGTCGCCGCGGGAGGACAAGCGGATGGGTGCGTTGACCATGGGCCAATACGTGCAACGATTTAACGTCGCCGCCTCGCGCGCGAAGAATCAAATGTGGGTCTATCACTCAATGCCACGAGACGCACTCACGAATCCCGAGGACATGCGATACCAGCTCCTCGATTACTGCTATGGCGTCGTGAACCGGACGCAGAGCGACGGCGACGCGAATGACTTTGGCCCCGTGCCCGAGGATGTTCTCGTTCCGCCGTTCGACTCGCTGTTCGAGCAGCGAGTATTCAACCGCATCATCGATCGTGGATATACCGTTCTGCCGCAACACGAAGCGATGGGGTACAAGATTGACCTTGTCATTCTCGGTGCACGCGGCCGGCTTGCAGTCGAATGCGATGGAGACTTCTGGCATGGGCCGGAGGCGTACGAAGCAGATCTGGCACGCCAGCGCGAGCTCGAACGGTGCGATTGGAAGTTCTTCCGCATCCGAGAGTCGATGTTCTATGCCGATATGCCAGGAACCTTGGCGAAACTGTGGGAAAGACTCGATGAGTTGGATATCCGGCCTGCGGACTGGGTTGATCCCATCGCCGAAGAAGTGGCTATCCAGCAGGAAGTAGTAACCGAGGAGGCAGCCGATGCCGAATCGGCAGCCGGTGAAAGCGATGGCTCGACCACCGATAGTGAGCGACTGGAAGTGCTTGCAGCGCAGATCGAGCCAGTGTCCCATATTGACGAGACGGTTGAGTCGAAGGTCCCGGTAGCGACGTCATTGGTCGCGGTCGGCCGACACCACGCAGAGGGCGACGACGAGATGGTGCAAACCGTTGACGAAGTGCATTCCTCGGTGCTGCTCGGTGATGGCGAGGGACGGCACCGCGCGTATGACGACGATGCAGACGTCATCGGGATTGCTGCAGGCGCTTCGTCTCTCGAGCCGTACGTGGTGTTTAGAGACCCACTTCCGCCGATCACGGAGAGTCGGTTGAACGAAGTGGTTGCCAACGTGATCCGGATCGTTGAGATCGAGGGGCCGGTGTTGGGTCATCGGGTGCACCAGGCTTATCGCGAAGCCTATGGCGGACAGCGGGTAGGTCGCGAAATTGCGCGTCAACTTAACCAAGCACTCCTACTAGCGGAGCGGCGATCACTCATCGTGTCGAGCAATCCGCTGAACGAACCCGGAGTTAAGCCACGGACGTTCCGGATCGCATCCCAGCCGGAGGTGCTACCGCGGCGATTGGGGCCGCGAAGCCTCGACATGGTTCCACCAGCTGAGGTTGCACACCATCTCCGCCAGTTCTTGACGGAAGATGCCCCCCTCGCTGAGGAGTGTCTATTCCGCGCGGTCCTCGATGTGTTAGGACTCAAGCGTCTGACGGACAACGCGAGGACGGTACTGCGGAAAGCTCTGCGATTGGCTGGGTCTGAGCAGTGAATTCGTGCAGCCCCGGGGAGATCGTTATGCGGCCATCCGCAGTTTCGCGAGGGTATCTCAAGCGACAACAACCCCGAACCGCAACCGCGACCACTCGCAGCGCCGATAAGGTGGCGAGCGGACCATAGGTGGAGTGCGGGCCCGGCGACGAAACCGGCACCGCGCTTGATTTGGGCTGAACAGGATGAGTGTGAGTGGGAGTAAAGTTGGCGGCAGGGGCCAAGTGGCACATATGTAGGGGAGCGGTGCTCTCGAGTGCGGTTGAAGCGAATGACTCTCTCAAGCCATACATCGAGGATGGAGGTGGCATTTACTTCTGGAAACTCCGATTTCGTCCGGAACCGTGGGAATGGAGTGACGCGGCAAGCATGGTGGCTTGGCTCGAAAGCCTGACTACCGGGATTCGCGGGAAATCTCAAATGCGTGCAATTTCGCATATCCTCCAAATTCCGAGCGTCGAGCTAAGGGGGAGGGGCCTCACCAAAGATAAAGCTAACTACCTTCTCCAGTTCCTCAAGACGCCACAATCTAGAATGTGGATGAAGCAATACATAGAATCGTTGGAGAATTTCGCCCCCACGCTATACGTGGGGGAAACGGGGAATTTCCAGAAGCGTGCTGCAGAGCACGTTCGACACGTTACCGACTTTGGCCTCACCGTCCAAGAAAGCAGCGATCTGTCTTGGGAGAAATTAGATTTCCATTACATGGTCCTAAAAGGATTCGAGACTAAGCCCGAGTTGTTACGCAAGTCGGTCGAATACATATCGGCTGCATTGACAATAGCAGGCTTAACCAAGCGGCCAGGCTAGATTTAGGGAGGGCCTAATGACAAGAGCACTAGACGATATCAGGGCGTCAGCACACTTTGATTTTCTTTATGGACGCTTCAACCTATCGAAATGGAAGATTCCATACTTCGCAACGACGGTTTCCCTTGACGACGCTGCCAACGATTTGCATCTTACGTCCGAGATTCCGGGAGGTGAGGAGATCCGGTGGAGCCTTGACGAGCTTTATCAGCGAGACATCGACTGGCGTCGGGTCGAGCAGCGCATTACGCCATACCTGCGTGATCAGGAAAGCCCTCAATTCTTCAATTCGATTACTATCGCACTGCTACCATATGATGCTGAAAGACGAGAGACTACTGACAGTTTCACGGATAGCGACTCCTGGCGCGCTCCTAATCACGAAACTGATGCTCTTTACAAGAAAGAGCTTGTCGTAGGGCCTATAAAATTCGGATTCTGGGATAGCTGGAATGACGTAACCGACGCCGCCTTCCGCAGCGGCCGAATGCGTTGGAACAAAGATCAGATTTTTGGCGTTGCGATCGACGGACAGCATCGGTTAGCCGCGATTAAAACGTTGGTGGGATCATCAGGACAGCCGGCAAACACCGCTCAAACGCGTGTGCCAGTCATCCTTCTAGTGTTCGATGAACGCCTCGGCTATATGGGGCGCCCCGGCAGCTCCACGGTGGAACTACTTCGGCGTCTATTCATTGATCTGAACAAGCATGCTCAGACGGTCAGCCGAGGCCGCCAGATCCTTCTAGACGATCGCGACCCACAATCCTTGTGTGTGCGGGCGGTCCTGCAAGAGGAACTATCGGGTAACTTGGATGCTCTCAGTGACGCACCGCCCAGATTACCTCTTTCGTTAGTGGACTGGCACTCCGAGCAGGCGAAATTCGATACTGGACCATACATTACTACGGTTCTTGGCCTCGACTGGTTGGTAGGCAATGTCCTTGAGACAAAGTCGATAAAGGATTTTACCGACTACTCAGCGGTTGCGAAGCAGATTAAGAAGCTTGAGAACCGGCTTGGCATTGAGCTTCTAGAAGCGCGGGCGCGTCTTCAAGACCTCGAGAGCTTCCAACTGCGGCCATTTGCGTATACGGATTCTGATCTAGATCATATCGAATCTGCATTCTCTGACGTTTGGGGAGGTCCGATTACGAAGATACTCACCAAATTTAGACCCTATGAGCAGCTCATTGCAAAACGTTTGCACGACGGGAGCTTGTCGCTCGATCATCAGCAGTGGTTCCATCTTTTAGAGAGGAAGAAACAGGACACCTACGATGGGCGTGCTGCGCAAGAGTATCGGCAATTCCTGGGGAGGGTCGCCGACAGGCCGGTCGACCCAATCAGCGAGAAGGCATTCGAGGCGACCGCCGCGGGTATCAACGGGTTGAAAGTCGACAACCTTGCGTTCAACGTTGCGTTTCAAC
Source organism: Mycobacterium lehmannii (assembly GCF_001499925.1). Taxonomy (NCBI): domain Bacteria; kingdom Bacillati; phylum Actinomycetota; class Actinomycetes; order Mycobacteriales; family Mycobacteriaceae; genus Mycobacterium; species Mycobacterium lehmannii. Next base: position 34,908 of record NZ_LQIR01000014.1, on the reverse strand, counting down.
GCGCACTTTTGATGGGGTTCCTTGAGTATGCCAAGTTGAGCACACCTGACGTAGAAGCGCTTGCTGTCTCGGAAGAAGAAGAATTCCCTGATTTTGGTGAGTTAGACGCCCCAAGTGATGATTATGAGCCCTCAGCAGACTCAGCTGAGGAGGAATTTGCCGATCCGATCAGGGAAACGAAGCAAGTAATTCTTAGAAGTCAGTATGCTGCGCGCGCGGAGGAATTTATTCAATCTATCAACCGCGTTGTCGACGTGTATCCGGATTTTCTCATGATCGACGGAGAGTTTAGCGACGAAGATGGCCGCGTCGACGAGTTCTGGGCCGGTACACTTCTCAGACAGCCCGAAGATACGATAGATTTCACCCAGTCAGCCTCGGTAAGGGCGCGCGATCTTATATTCTTGGCTGCTGCGATGGTCCTCTATGACGACCGAACCGAGCCCGATGTTATTTCCGATTTCGATACTTTCTGGAACGACTGCACAGCCGATCCGGAGCTTGCTATCACTGCAAGCATTGGTAGAGCAGTGACTCGGTTCTCCAAAGGCGAAGGTAGCGCCGCCGGGCGCGCTATTCGCGGACGCGGCGAGGAATATTCAGAAGAATTTGGGTACGAGGAGGCCCGCCGGCGGCTCTGGTTTCTTTGGCAGGAGTTAGAACTATAGCAGCCGAGTGGGAACGACGGTACCAGCAGTTGCGCTTGCAGCTGTCTCCTGAATTTCGAGTGAGTTCCCGTCGGCCCGACACACGCTTCGAGTCACATGATATCGGGCGGGATCAGAGTCTCGAACGCCGATTAGTCCGCGCTGAGGCAAGACCACATCTGTTCGCTTATCAATCAGATCTTGTCGAAAAGGCTCAAGCGGTTATCAACGAAAAGTCCGCCGCCCTACTTTCGCTTCCGACCGGCGGTGGCAAAACGAGGACTGCGGCAATGGCCGTAATCAATTGCCTTGTCGAAAATTCAGGGACACGGTTCGTTTGGCTGGCTCCCACGATCGAACTCTTAGACCAGGCGATGAATACTTTCGAACTGCTGTGGCGGGAGACTGGTGTTGCGCCAGACATCACTCTTACTCGGCGTGTGGACAAAAAGCGCGAGAATCTCATCTGGTTCACGACGCCACATGCAGTAAACGCTGCGCTCAAGCGGTCAAGGCGATTAGGGAGTTGGGATGTCGTCGTATTCGATGAGGCTCATCAAATGGCGGCTCGAACATACAAGACTGCCGTTGAGGATCTCCGCTCTACTTCAAGGCCAGCATCGGCGCCATTATTAGGCTTGTCGGCCACTCCGGGCAGAACTGATCCGACGGAGACCGCCGACTTGTTGGAGCTTTTTGGGCGGCGGCTATTGCGGAGCGACCGGCTTGGGGATAATCCGGTCGCAGCGCTTCAAGCTAGCGGTGTCCTCGCAAAACTAAATTTCCGAAAGTTTACAGCGCGCAAGATCCCGCGAGAAGATGAGGTAGAGCGGCTCGAAATCGCAGCGCGGGCAGCGCGCGAGTTATTCAATCGTGGGCGCCATCTGCTGATCTTCACTGCATCGGTCGGCGGAGCCTACTTACTGCAGGATATTTTGTTAGGTCTCGAAGTTGCTGCTAGAGCCATCGATTCTGATTCACCGATCACCGAGCGCGTCGGCGCCCTCGCGGCATTTGCAACTCGCGAAATAGGAGTTTTGATCAATCAACGGTTACTCGCGACGGGATACGATTGCCCGGCGGTCACCGACGTCTTTCTCCTGCCGGAAGTTGGCAGTCCTATCTTATTTGAGCAAATGGTTGGTCGTGCGGCGCGAGGGCCACGTACGGGTGGATCGTCGGTGGCAACAGTTTGGGAGTTCGATGATCATTTAGCGCTGCACGGACTTCCAAGCTCCTATTACCGCTATCGCGATTATGACTGGTCGTAGGCGGTTGCGATGTCTGCATACAAGAAGTCATTGAACGGGTTCATCCTGCGCAGCCCGCCCGCCGCGGCGGCGTGCGGGCTTGTGAACCCCTTGCCCTGCCACAGCTAGGATCCGAGCACCGGCGGCTCGGTGAGACCCAGGTGGCTGACCGGCGCAGCTTGTCGGCAGGCTGTGTAAGAGTTGTGGTCCACCCGCGTGGCTGCTTCGGAACACCCCGCTCGGAGAATAGGATTGGCGCGATGGTCTACCTCGACTACAACGCTTCAACACCGGTTGACCCGCGAATACTCCCGGGCATGATTGAAGCGTTCGACTCATTCGGCAACCCCTCCAGTCTTCATCATCGTGCTGGCCAAATGGCTGCTGAATTGATCGAGGAAGCGCGCGGCCGTGTCGCTCAACTTGTGGGACGTCCGGCACAAAACGTGATCTTTACTAGTGGTGCGAGCGAAGCGGCGGCGCTCGCTCTGCTCGGTTCTATGCTAGGGGCGCAGAATCGTCCGAATATCGTCGTGTCTTCGACAGAGCACAAAGCCATCCTGGAGGCGGCGGAGCTTGGTGCGCGGCTTAGCGGGGGGCAGGTACGTTATGTGCGCGTCGACCGTAACGGCGTATTAGATCTCAACGAATTTCAACGAGTGGCTGATTTTTCAGTCTCCGTGGTTGCTGTGATGGCGGCCAATAACGAGACCGGTGTCCTGGGACCGTTGAGTGAAGTCGCAAACATCGCAAAGCGTCAGGGCGCGTTGGTTCTCGTTGACGCGACCCAATTGGTGGGCAAGGGTTCGCTAGCTGAAGTAAGCGCCGTCGCCGATCTGTTCGTCATCAGCAGTCACAAGATTTATGGGCCGAAGGGCGCTGGGGCCTTGGTCGCGGATCGCCATACCCAAAAGTTATTAGTTCCGGTTGCCTCCGGCGGAGGGCAAGAGCGGGGCTTGCGTGGCGGCACCCAAAACACGCCGGCGATCGTCGGGTTCGGTTTAGCTGCCGAGCTTGCCTTGAAGGAGCAAACGAGCGACACCGCGCGCATGAATGCCCTGGTCGAGAAGCTACTTGCCAAACTGAGAGGCGGCCTCGACGAATTCGTAGTTAACGGGGCGGGGGTGCCGAAGCTCTGCAATACGCTAAACGTCAGATTTGTCGGCGCAGATGCTGAAGCAGTGATGGCGTCTATGTCTGATGTGGAGGTATCTGCTGGTTCCGCGTGCCAATCGGCTGTTTCTATGCCATCGCACGTCCTTCTAGCGATGGGGATGACCGGACATGAAGCATCCGAGTCATTGCGTATTTCCCTCGGGCGGCCAACCACAGAGGACGACGTGATTCACGCGTCGCGATCGATAAGCGCGGCTGTGACGCGGGTCCGCGAAATGGCGTCTGACTACTAGAATAGAAAGGGCGATCCGTGACGCTTGAGCAAGTTGCGATGCCAATGTTCGCTAATCATCAGACGTTTCACCCTCGCTTCGGTTGGATCAAGAAGGGCTACAACGCGGCGTCGCGGAATCCGAACATCTTCAATGAGAAGACAGCCCCGGTTGAGCTCGGAGTCGGTAAGAACATGGTGGAGGCGATTCGTTTCTGGTCACTAGCCACGAAGGTAATCACGCGGCGTCCTCATCCTGACCGGCCGCGAACTTCCGTGTACACGCCGACATGCATCGGCCAGGCGCTTCTAGATGACCGCCTTGGGTATGACCCGTTCATCGAAGACACAGTCACACTCTGGATTTTGCACTGGCACGCCGTCTCGGAGAGGACAATCCTTCCCGTCTGGCGTTTGGCGCTCAACGACTTTGGCGGGCTGGAGTTCACCGAGGCCGAACTGCTTGACTACTGCCTTGACGAGATCGCTGCCACGACCTGGGGCCGGCCAATGAAGAGCAGCGTGCAGAAAGATGTCGATTGCCTTCTACGCATGTATTCGCGACGGGAGACAAAGGGGCGTCAGACAGTCGACGACTTACTGGACTCGCCCTTTCGCGAACTAGGGTTGATCCGTCCCTCTCAGACGTCTAAGCGGCACGCCTACAGGATTATTCGCGGAAGCAAGCCAACTCTCCCTGCCACCGCGATCACCTACGCCTGTCTCGATTATCTGAGTCGAGGCGCCCGCGGGACGCAAACCGTCACTCTCACTCGGCTTGCAGCAGATCCGGGCTCTCCCGGCCGCATCATGAAAATCACTGAAAAGGACATTGCGGATGCGATTGAAGAATCTCAGTCTGTTGTCGGTCACCTACGTCTCGTTCGGCCGGCTGGTTCCAGGCAGCTCGCTATTAGTGCGCCCGCCAACGATGTCGCATTTGAGTTGCTCGCCGCCAGGCGTGCGCAACATGGTTCTGAGGTTTCGGCACTCACGGATTGCGCCCTTGTGGGAGTTGCGGCGACTGAGCCGCGTCTGGGCGACGCGAGCGTCGAACGGGTTCTCCGCAAAGCCGAACGGACACGTGCACAGACGGGTATCGATGCAGCGTGACAACCAACCTCGCGGACTACGTACGGCCGAATAGTCGCTTTAGCCGGTCTGCTAACGTCGAGCGAGATCACGGCGGCGCAGTCATCGACGGATATATTCCGACCGGCCGCGCGCTTGATGTCATCTCGAGGGTGGCGAGCGGAATCGCAGATCCGACTGTGGGGCGAACCTTCACCATTACCGGCCCGCACGGCGGCGGCAAGTCGTCGCTAGCAGTTTTCCTTGATGGGCTACTCGCCGGATCATCTAGCTCTGAGTTCAAGCGTGCACACTCGATTCTCAAGAACGTTGCGCCCGATATCGATTACGCTCTCCGGGCAGCGATTCGCTCCGTAAACACGGGTAACTCTGGTTTCGTGCGAGCGTTTGCGACTGCACGTTGCGAACCGGTGGCCACGACCATCGCTCGTGCGCTACATTCCGGCGCGCAGCGACATTCAGTGGGCATTCGCTCGCTTATTCCGGCAGAATTCGGGAAGGGCAAACTTGACGCAGCTTCCGACAGCGTCCGTTCGGTCATTCACGAGTTGACGCAGCGCAGCCCCGTGCTTCTGGTACTGGACGAATTTGGGAAGAATCTCGAGTATTTCGCGACCTCAGGCAGCGATGGGGATCCCTTCCTCCTGCAAGAGCTAGCTGAGATGACTCAGGGCGATCGGGCTGTCCCCCTGGTAATTATCACCATGCAGCACCTCTCTTTCGATGATTACGTGCAACGTAGCTCAGCGACCCGCCGTCGTGAGTGGGCGAAGGTTCAAGGTCGTTTCCAGGACATCCCATACATCGAAACCCCCTCGCAGTCACGCAGGCTCATCGCTTCCACGCTCGAACAGCAGGAGCCATTTCGACGCGCAGCGGATAGCTGGGTAGCCGATCATCGAATTTCACTCGAATCACTCGGTTTACGGGACCTTGTGGATGACGCGGCGCCCGCGATGCCGTTGCATCCAGTCGCCCTGGCCGTCCTTCCTGAACTTTGCAATCGGTATGGCCAGAACGAGCGCACTCTCTTCTCTTTCTTGGCGGGTTCCGAGCCTTCCGCGCTACCCGCCTTCCTCGAGAAGACGGCGTGGAAACCAAATGAAGCCATCCCGTTTGCTGGTCTGGATCTGCTTTACGACTACTTTCTGGAATCTTCTGGGAGCATGATCGGCGTGGCTGACAGCGCTAGCCGCTGGATCGAAATCGAAACCCGTATCCGCGACACGCCCGGGTTGACTTTGATGGAGCTTAGGGTTCTGAAGACGATCGGTCTCCTGAATCTTGTGGCCAGCGGAGGCCGGATTAGAGCTTCAGAGGCTATGCTGCGTCTGACGTTAGGGGTCGACGTCGAGAGTGGCGGGGAACTCGAGAGCCACATTGCGTCGCTAATCGATGCGGGTTTGATCACATATCGGGCGTTTTCTGATGAGTACAGGATATGGCAGGGGTCCGATTACAACCTCCGCAAGGTGATTGAAAACGCCCGAAGCAATTATTCGGCGACTGATCTGAGCGAGTTGCTGAGCTATGCGTCAAACCTCGACCCGGTTATTGCGGGACGACACAGCCAGCGGACCGGAGTACTGCGCGTCTTTGCGCGAATCTTCGACCGCGGGGATGGAGGCAGGCTCGATAAGCTTGATTCGGAGTTCGACGGGGTGATCTGCTATTCGACGGATCCGAAACTTGATACGTTGTCTGCCCCCCGTCCCGCAGACGGGCGTCCAGCGATCTTCGTGATTCCAGCGGATATCTCGGCGGTCCGCCACGCCGCGATAGACGCCGCAGCGCTGAACTCGGCCCTGCAGAGCGCGAAGTCGGAGGGAGCGGATTGGGTCGCTCAAACCGAGCTAGTTGAGAGAGCATCCGCCGCGCAGCAGAGGCTACAGATGGTGATCGCTGATACGTGGAATGTGCGTGCGCGCTGGGTTCTCGCTGGGACCAAAGTTCCGCTCGACCCCTCTGCTGGCGTTTCCGCGCTTCTGTCTGATGTAGCTGATGTGATCTACTCGCGGACGCCTCACATCGCGAATGAAATGATCGCTCGTCGGGAGCTGACGAGCCAGGGGGCGAAGGCGCGCCGAACCCTCACAGATGCTCTACTGGCTCATCGAGAGGCTGAAGCATTTGCGATAAAAGGGTACGGCCCCGAGCGGGCTATTTACGAGGCGGTCTTCCGAAAGACTGGTATCCACCGAAGGTCAGATACTGGGCATTGGGAGCTGCGCTCTCCGTCAGACCGCAGTTGGAAGCCCGCATGGTCTTTGATGAATAGGCTGTTTGACTGCGCTGTGGATGAGCGCACGAGCCTCGCCTCTATTCGCGACAGCATGACGCTGCCTCCCGTGGGGCTGAAGGACGGGATCGTTCCTCTACTCCTTATCGCCGGTCTCGTCGTCCGTGGTGACGATATTGCTCTCTACGAGCATGGGACCCTGGTCCTATCGATCGATGACGCTGTCGCAGAACGACTTACGAAGAACCTCGGCCACTTCACGATTAAGAACACCGAAGTCGCGCATGGTAAGCGATCCGTCGTGATTGACTCCCTTGCGACCCGAATGGGTATCACGAATCCCCACCGCGCCAGTACGCCAACTTTCCTGAACGTTGCTAGTGCGCTTTACCGTGAGCTACGTTTACTGCCCCCGTACTCTCAGAAGACGCGAGTTGCTTTGTCTCGTCAGGCGATCGCCGTGAGGGAGGCTTTTCATCAGGCGACAGAGCCCGATGTACTACTCTTTGAGACGCTCCCGGGAATCTTCGGTATGGAACCGTTTCGGGGACGAGGGCGGCTGGAGAGCAAGGTTGCGGATGAGTTCGCAGACCGTCTAGCCAAGACAGTTCGTGAGCTCCGCGAAGCCTATCCAAGACTGTTGACGTCGATACGACAGCAGTTGGCAGAAGCAACGTCAACATCGAGTGACCTTGGGGAGCTGCGTCAGGCATTATCTGCTGACGCGACGCGGCTTGATGGAAACATCCTGGAGCCTAGACTGAAGGCATTCGTCGGGGCGCTTTGTCGTCCAATGGACGACGATGAATGGTTGGAAAACCTCGCAATGGTGGTCTGTGAGGGCCAAGCACCTCGCGTCTGGACCGACGACGTAGCCGGACGGTTTTTTCTCAGGGTTGCAGAGTTGGGCGGCGCATTACGGCGCACATCTGCTCTACTGCACGACCGTCTTGCCGCAAACAAGACGCACGGGTACGCCTCGAGTCGGATGACTCTTACAAGACCTGATGGCACTGAGACGATCGAACTCTTGGCTCTCACCGAGCCGGAGAAAGCGGCCCTCGATCCCCACTTCGAGAGATTGCTCGACACCATCATGGAGAACGGAGTGTCGAGGGCAGCCGCTTGTCGGATACTGATGGCAAGGTTGGCGATAGAGCACGAGAACGCCGAGCCATTGGGGACAGGCAGTGGCCAGGAGAGGAACCAAATCAATGGTTGACACTGTACGACATATTTGCGGCATTAGCGGTGGAAAAGACTCGAGCGCTTTAGCAGTGTTCCTGCGAGACCGCGTGCCGCAGATGGAGTACTTTTTCTGCGACACAGGTGCCGAGCTACCCGAAACCTATGAGTACCTGGACCGTCTCGAGACGGCACTCGCGAAGCCCATTGCGCGCCTTAACGCGCGAAAGGGTTTCGACCACTGGTTCGACGTTTATCGCGGAACCTTGCCGTCCCCTCAGATGCGCTGGTGCACAAAGAAGATGAAGATCGAACCCCTAGAAGAGTGGATCGGAGACGCTCGGGCGGTGTCGTACGTAGCAATCAGAGCCGACGAGCCCAGCCGTAAAGGATATGTAAGCACCAAGCCAAATATTCGCACGGTCCTGCCGTTTGTCGAGAATAATATCGATCACGACGGTGTATTGCGGATCTTGGAACAAGCCGGTATAGGGCTGCCGAAGTACTACGAATGGCGTACGCGATCTGGTTGCTACTTCTGCTTCTACCAACGCAAGGCTGAGTGGGTGGGACTAGCCGAGCGGCATCCCGAGTTGTTTCAGCGGGCCATCGCGATCGAGTCGAAGGTTCGACAAGATGCGGGCGCAGACGGGGATGCTTCGTTTGGTGATTATGCGATGAAGGGCCGCCAATACACGTGGTCCGGTAGTGAGTCTCTACCAGACCTTCTGTCTCGGCGTGAAGAGATTCTTGCGCGACACGCAGAAGCGCAAGAACAAGCTAAGAAGCGCAAGAAGAACCGGCCGGTATGGGAGGTCCTAGGCGATGCGCTCGACGATGACGACGACACGACGCAGTGTTCGGTGTGTGCACTCTAAGGTGGTGTTTTCGCTCGCTAGTCCCGCAATGCCACGCCGTTGACGAACTCCATGACGAGATCGCGCATGACAAGTAGTAACCCCCGCCGACAGCGTGGCTTCAGGTAACGCGCCTTGCGCACTGGCATATTTCCTAGAAGCGCTAGATCGGGCCATTTGGAGGGATGTGCCGAACGATGCAGAACCGGTCTATCGCTAGGCAACGCACCGCAATAGGTCGCAGCGACCTTTCGATGCCCGTGAGGCATGCTCTACGTGACGGCGTGATGCTGCTAGATCGCTCAGTTCTCGATTATGGTTGTGGCCGAGGCCAGGATGTCCAGAGGCTCCGGCGCATGGGCTTCGAGGCGAATGGATGGGATCCGTTCTACGCTCCCGAGACCGCTCTCGGCGTCAATGATGTCGTATTCCTCAACTATGTCCTGAATGTTATCGAGGACCCTGTCGAACGGCGACAGACTCTCGAGACAGCTTGGGATCTCACTTCGCGGGCACTGATCGTAGCGTGCCGACTCAAATGGGAGCTCAGCTCCGTTACCGGGGTGTTTCTCGGCGATGGACTTGTCACGAGTCGCAATACGTTTCAGCACTTTTTCAGCCCAAACGAACTCCGGAAGTTCGTCGAGGATGTAACCGGAACCCGGTGCGTTTCGCCCACACCTGGTGTCGTGTATGTGTTCCGCAAGGATGAAGACAGATTCTCGTACCTCGCACGAGGAATGATTGAAGACTTCAAATGGACCGATAGCGGCGACTACGCGTCGGCTGTCGCGGAATTGGTTTCGTTCACCGAGCGACGCGGTCGACCGCCACTCTTCGAGGAGATACCAGACGAGCTCCTTCCGGTTCTTGGCTCGCTGTCCCGTCGCGCTATGCTAGACGCCATCGAGAAAGGAGCGTCGCCCGAACGCGTCGCTGAGGGGTTCAAACGGTCGACTCTCGATACGCTGTTGTACCTCGGTACTTCGATATTCAACGGCCGCCCGTCGTTAAAGGACCTTCCCTTAACGGTTCAAGCGGATATCAAGCATTGTTTCAGGAGCTATCGGGAAGCGTGTACTCGCGCTGACCGGCTATTATCGAAGATTCGCGACGATACGTATGTCCGGGGTGCTATGCGGAATTCGCCGGGCAAGCTCACGGCCACAGCTCTCTACGTACATCGGCGTGCGGTGTCGAAAATCCCTGTGGTTCTTCGCCTCTACGAATACTGTGGCTTCGTCGCGGCGGGACGACCAGACGGCTGGAACATTCTCAAACTTGACCACCGGGGCAGGCGAGTTTCGTGGTCATCGTATCCTGCCTTCGACACAGATCCACATCCGACCTTGGACTGGACCTACGGCGTCGAGATGACCTCACTTGAAGCGAGCTACCAGCGTTTCGGTGACCGGTTGAACCGTCCGCTGCTTCACCGTAAAGAGGAGTTCCTTGACCGGGACGATCCGAACTACGACAAGTACAGTCGTCTGACTGCAGCAGAGGTCCGCGCGGGCTTATATCAAAATCCAACAATAATTGGCCTCGAAGAAGGGTGGAGGGCCGAACTCGAACGCTGTGGTGTGCAGTTTCGTGGCCATCGAATAACCAAAAAGCGAATTGTTTGATGGTTATGAGAAGCACCGTTCGACGATTTTCGCTTTTCCCACCGACAGAGCCACGATTGAAGATCTGGTCCGAGTCGCGGCTCGGAACACGCTCCGGCTTATGCGGAGATCAGCGCGTCTTCCGGCGGAGCGCAGGGTTCAGGGTCAACCTTTCGGGTGGCCGAACAGGCTGAAAGCGTTCCAAAATATTGCGACGTGGCCCGTCCCGGCGCGCTGATTGTCTGAGCCTACGCATCGGCGCGGGGTCCAATTGCCGCCGTCGCCCACCCCGTCGTAGTTCAATCGACGAATGGGGGCAATCGATGATGCGGCGTCCGCCGCAGCAGAACCAGCAGAACAATCTGTCCACGAGGTCATCCTTGAGATGCTTGAGCAGGATGTCGGGCTCAACGCGGCGGTTAAGGATGCTGTACTCAACGCGCTCGCCGAGGTCGTCGACCAAGAGTCCGACGGCACAGAATCGCAGTCGACACCGACCTTCCTGACAAGTATCTCGGTCGCGGGCTTCCGGGGCATCGGCCGCCAGGCCCGTCTCGACCTGTACCCGGCGCCCGGCCTGATGGTCGTCAGCGGCCGCAACGGCTCCGGCAAATCTAGCTTCGCCGAAGCGCTCGAACTCGCCCTTACCGGCACGAGCTACCGCTGGCTGCAGAAGGCTACCCTCTGGTCGGAGTCGTGGCAGAACCTGCACCACGCCGACCCGTGCGCCATCCGCGTCGGCTTCACCGCCGAAGGCACCGGCCCGTTCACCATCGGAATGACTTGGTCACCCGGCGCGGCCCTGACCGACCGCAAGACTTGGACGCAGATCGGTTCCGGCGAGCACGTCGAGGGCACCCACGGGTTGGGCTGGACGCGCGCCCTTGAGCTGTGGCGGCCCGTCCTCTCCTACGACGAACTCGGCCGGTTATTCGACGGCGGGCCTTCGGCGCTCTACGACGCGCTCGCCAAGCTGCTCGGCCTCGAAGTGCTCGCCGATGCCGAGAAATGGCTTACGGCTGAGCTCAAGTCGACGAAGGCCGTCCGCGCCCGCGCAGACGATGAACGCAAGCGCCTGCTCACGCTGCTCGCCGAGTCGGCCGACGAACGAGCCCAGCACGCAACAAAGTTACTCAAGAAGAAGAGCGCCGATTTCGACGACGTTCTCGCGTTGGCCACCGGTGCCGAGGATCCGGGACTGCAGGTCGTCCCCGCCCTGCGCCGACTGGCCCAACTCGACACCCCCACCCTCGACGACATCGACGACACCGCAACTCGACTACGCAACGCCGCTCAGGCCGCCGCCGCGACCGCAAGCACCATCGCCGAAAGCGCCAGCCAGCGCGTGGAACTCCTACAAGCAGCGATCCGCTTCCACGATCACGCCGGCGACACCGACTGCCCGGTCTGCGGACAGGGCCGAATCGACGACGAATGGGCGGCCCGCACCCGTGAGTCCATTGCGAGCAGTGAAGAGTCCCTAACCGAATATCGGTCCGCTACAGCAGAACTCGGAAACTCGAGGGCCTCGGTCGCTTCGTTGCTCGACCGCTTGCCTGAAGTTGAGGCGGTCGATGGCGTCGACCTGCCCGCAATCCCCGCATTCATCGCGGCGGTTCAAACCGCGCGACAGGTTCCCGACGGGGACGAGGCGCTCGCAACGCATCTCGAATCGACGCTGGTCACCGTCGTCGATGCGGCGGAGGCAATGCGGGCACAGGCCGACGAGGCACTCAAGCAGCGCGAAGGTGCATGGGCACCGCTGGCGGCGCAGATCGGCGGATGGGTGCCCGTCGAGAAACAAGCCCGCGCGCTCGATGACACGGTCAAGACGATGACTGCGGCCAAGAAGTGGATGGTCGATCACGCCGCGTCGTTCCGGAACTCGCGGCTCGAACCCATTGCGGCACAGGCCCGCCAGATCTGGAGTGAATTGCGGCAGGAGAGCAATGTCGACCTCGGCGACATCACGCTGGAGGGCACCGCGACGCGTCGGCGCGCCTCGCTGAGCGGGTCGGTGGACGGCAAGCCCACGAAGGCGCTGTCGGTGATGAGCCAGGGCGAGCAGCACGCCCTTGCCCTCGCGTTGTTTCTGCCGAGAGCCATGGCCGCCGACAGCCCCTTCCGATTCATCGTGCTCGACGACCCCGTCCAGGCGATGGACCCTGCCAAGATCGACGGGTTCGTCCAAGTCCTCTCCGAAGTCGCCCAGACGCATCAGGTCATAGTGTTCTCCCACGACGACCGGCTGGCATCCGTGATCCGCGACACCGGTGTCGACGCCCGGCTTGTGGAGGTCGTTCGCGGAGCCGACTCCAAGGTATCCGTCCACGACAACGTTAACCCGGCTCTGCGGGCCGTCGACGACGTCTTTGCCCTCATCAAGGACGACCGCCTACCCGACGACATACGGGCGCGCGTCCTGCCCGGATTGTTCCGCATCGCGGTGGAATCGGCTGCCCGACAGGCGTTCTACACCAAGCAATATCTGGCCGGCCGCGCCCGCGCAGAGTCCGAAGAGGTGTGGGCTTCGGCGAAGAAAACCTCCTCGCGGTTGGCGCTGGCGGTACACGGCGATCCGGGTTCGGATCTCACCGGCTGGCTCGACGCGAAGAAAGAACGTCGTCGCACACTCAAGCTGTGCAACGCCGTGCACACGGAAGCCGCGGGCATCGGGATGCCAGAGGCGCGCGAACTCGAGCGCACCGTCGAGACGGTGCTGGGGTTGCGATGAAAGCCGCCGAACTTCTCGGTCAGGCTCAGCGGATCCTGGCCACCCGTGGCGGGCACTCGCCGCGGTTGGCGGCATTTCTGGCGCGTCGGGCACTTGAGGAGGTCGTCGACCAGCGATGCGCCGACCTCGACGCTGAGGCACGATGGGCGACGACACGCAGCAAGCTGTTGATCCTGCGGGCGCTCGACAGTCCAGACGCGGCCGACAAGGCGGCGGTGGCGTGGCACCGGTTGAGCAAGGCGTGTCATGTCCACGCTTTCGAGATGCAGCCGTCGGCCGCCGAGGTCGAGAACATGTGCGGGGTCGTCGCGGAGCTGCTGCCGTAATTCGGTGATCTTGAGTTGATAGGTCGTCAGCCCGGACCTCGGGCGGCTTCTATCGGCTGTCGGCATCGAGGCTGCCGATTGCGGTTGTTGCACCCAATCAGAGTGCATCGCCGCTGCTTACGGGCGACTTGTCAGTGCTCGGCATTACTGTGTGGCGATGCGTTGGTTCTCCCGCCCCGAATGTGACGACAGCCGTCAACTTCGCGTGGCGCCACGATTGGCTTCCTGGGAGAAGTCAGATCATCCCGATCAAGTCCGACTTCGTGCATACCTGGATGACACTGAAGACCTGCTGTCATCCTCGCGAATCGACGGTCCGTGCTCGCTTAGGCTTGATGTCGGCGTCCCCGCAGAACGGGACCTCCTCGACATGGCGGACCTCGACAACTACGCGTACCCGCTTGCTGCCCGTTTGAAGGACCGCGACCTCGTGTCGGTGTGGTGCACAAAGCAACATCGCGAGTCGTCGTTGGTCAGGATTTGCGCCGCGCAGGAGGTGGCGCCGCCGTCAGAAGGCGTGCTGCTAGCGAGAACCACCGCGTCCTCTGATAGTCCCGACTTCAAGAGGCAGGTCTATGCCGTAGTGGCTGACGCGGAACAACTGCCACCGGGGCCCGTCCGACTCGAACTCGCGTTCGTCGTGGGACCACGCAGAAACTGGTTGAACCTATGGAAGCCAGCGATTGACTCACTCGATCCCCTTCTGGGGCAAGGGCTACCGAAACGCCCGTGGCATCCGCTCGACGGCAGGATTACGGAGCTCGGCATGCACGTGACGGTCGACGGTGCTCGTCAGTGGAATGTGGATATCGGTATAGCCGCCTCGCCGGCTTGAATATCGGCACCCCGTCTAGATGTACATCTAGACCGGCTCTTCGGCTCTCTTGCCACCACCGGACCGGACGGACATCCAAAGCAGGACATCAAGAATTCTTAATTCAGAGACCGATCCGGGCACACTGGCTGATCGCGAACGCAGTTCGCCCAGCCAGTCCCACAGTCGCAATTGATCTTCGCTAAGAACGAATCGGAACTTCCACCAATAGCCAACTGTGTCCATACCCGTCGCCTGCTGTACGAAAGTGCCCCAGATCGGAAGGAGGCGAGGACGTTTCGCCGCCAATAGTTTGCTGGTCGTGGTTGGACCTAGACCGTCACGACCTCGTCTGAGAATCTGCCACAGCTGGCTCGCTCGCGAGTCCGAATCGAGCAGCTCGGGATTGGCATCGATGATATCGAGATCGTCGGGGATCTGCCGGAGCAACCGGTGGATGATTTCCGCATCGCGGCCGAGGAGCCGAATGGCCGCCTTAGCAGGTACAGTGACGCTCAGCATCGAGACCGCGACGAAATCCTCGGCTTTCAGCGCGTACGGATCTGCGTTCATTCTCGCGATCGCCTCGAAGCGCGATCCCGTATAGAGCGGCAGCTGTTCATCATCGACCGCGTAGTAGTCGTGAAGGACTTTGAGCGCGGCGTCCGTGTCACAGCTGACCACCAAGGCGGGCCACGATTGTCGCCAGTCGGAATAGTCCGGTCTCTCGGTCACCTCGGTAGCTCCCTCGTGTCAGCCATCCTCGGCGTCAGGCTTCGTCGATTCTTTGAGCCCAGGAGTAGCTGATCCTATTCTCCATCAGCCATTTCGACGGGAAGTCGACGATGTCCATCCAATGGTCGCTGGGACCCGGCACCTTGATCTCCCGATTCCGGATGCCGGTAGCGAACAGTTCGACTAGACCGTCGTCATCTGCCGCCCTCAGAGCATTCCTCAGTTCCGCGACTTCGGTCGCATCGATGTGAAAAATCTTGCTGAGGTCGTCAGCCCAGCCTCTCCCGTCGTCAGACACGTAGATGGTGAAGCCATCGGGGGAGTCATGGGCCCAAATCTCTAGATAGTGATTCATGCCGCTACCGGGATCGATTGGCGCTTCGCCTTCGTAAACCTTCGTGCTGCCGGACGGCACCCGTAAATGCCAGTCGTCTCGGTAGATTGCCTCGCCGGGTGTCGATGGCGTCATCGCAAGTTCCTTCCCGTCGAAAGACAACCAGTGGTGCTGAAAGGCTGAACTTGACCCGCCAGGGCATGGGGCCGGACAAGGTACGGCAACCGCCAGTTATTTAGGTCGAGCCTTTGGCCACAACAACTCCTATATTTTGCGCGAAATGAGCTGACAGCCCCCGAAGCCCGACGCTTCTCATACGAATCGAAGCAGGCCAGTGTCCAAATCCGCCGCAGCGACCGCCTTCGATGCGCGTAGGGTCGGCGTCGGTTCACCAATCACGGTCGTTCCGGCCCCGGCGACACTTCTTGTCAGCACCCAGCCTGACTTACCTCGCACTGCCAGATAAGTCAGCTGAGAATCGCCGATCCACCCCGTCATGGTGTGTGCCCCCGCGCGGAGTCGGTGCCAACGTTGGCTCGCTATCATGCCCAGGCTCCTGTCGGTCGTAGTACCCGTCGAGCAGAAACTCAGAACGCCATCGCGATCACACGAATCCTTCGTCAACGAGGATGCATCCGGCCGTCGTCACGAGGTGGGCCTGGCCCGAACCGCCGACGACTCGGCACCAACTCTTCACATCTAAAACGCTGCCCCGCAATGAAATATCGAAGCCGCCGTACATACCGGGGACCGGGAACCACAGGTGGTTACCAGGGAGTTCGTGGAGGATCTCGACCAGCGGATATCGAAGCTCGGCACGTGGGTCCCGGCCGCCGAACAACCGACCACGGATCCTGCCGTCGATCAAGCCGGCCAGGTGGCGGTTCAACGAGTGCAGCTCTTCGACGTCGAGCTCCGACGATGGCGGCTTCAGGCGCCGCGCGCTCGTTGTAAGCGACTGCCGCCAGTGTTCGCCATAACCGCCCGCAGTGACCGTTTCATATTCCCCTTCGCAACGAACTTCATACGGTGTGCGCCCTCGTGAGTCAGGCAACGACCGTAACGCGTCACGCTGGATCAGGGCGGCGACAACGTCATTCGGCGCGTCATGCCATGCGGCCTGATGCAGAACCGTGAACCACGCTGTTCCGCCCGGCCGCCACTAGTTGACGTTTACCGGTTGCCGCGGGTCATCCAGCATTTCGAAAACGGTTGACCAGTCACCTGACTTCGCGGCATCGGCGAACCGATGACCGGACGACACCGCGGCGTCATGCAACAGGGAGGTGTCGTGCACCCCGTTCCACACGAATGTCATGAGCTTCGCTCCCGCTGTCCATCGGCGGTCTGCTGCGTCTGGAGTCTGCGCAGAGCTGATCGGAACGCGCTATTCGGGTGGGCATTCGGCAGCACTTCCAGTACGTCGCGCAGTGCTTCGTCGCCGCTGATCCCGCGCAGCCTTGCTCCGTATAGCGCCCCCATCGTCGGCGTCCGGCTGTACGCCCCGACGCAGTGCACCAACACCGTGCGTCCCTCGCGACGGAACTGCTCAATGAGGCGCACGGTGTCGTGCAGGACGAAGTCCAGATGCGGGTTCTCGTCGCGCTCCGGCCGATCGATCAGCCGCACTTCGACGTGCGGCATGTCGGCGCGCATATCCTCGTCCGCCAGTCGGCACATCGAGACCACCGCGTCCACCTCGGCCGGAAGCTGCCGAAGCGCACCGATGCCGCCGAGGAGAACGCCGTTGTCGTACGGATGCCGAACGCAGGTGTCGACCGAAGAGTGCGGATAGGAGAAGTCGAACTCGTCCGGCTTGCCCTTGCGCCCGATCGCCGACGCAAGCGAGACAAGCCCGCGCGCGGTGATCCCCGGCCACCCGTGCAGCTGCACGCGCCACGCCGCGGGCACCGCCGATGCGCCGTAGCCGGCCCCCAGTAGACCGCCGGCAATCGCCGCGACCGTGTCGGTGTCGTATCCCGCTCGGACGGCGGCATCCAGCGCCAACCGAAGGTAGTCCGCACGGAACACACCGTTGACCGGATCATCCTCCGGTACAGGCGTTGTCGAGATCGCCGACCATGCCGCCTGCAGGGCGGTCACCACCCAACCGTTGTTCGGGAACGATGCCGGGGGAGCTGCTTCCGCTTCATTCAGACGCTTCGCCCACAGCTCGCGCCGACGCGCGTCCAGATGCGGCAAGCCGACCCGAACGTCGAGCTTCCCCGTCAACACGGCGTGCCTGATCGCGCAGACCCACAACGCACACGCGTCTCCCGCGTCGGGGTCGAAGTGCGTGAGCTCGCTGAGGGCGCGTGCCGCCTCCACCATCGCGCCCTCATCGTCGAGATACGCCAGCGCTATCGGCGCGGTCCGCATCAGCGATCCGTTGCCGGCCGACCGTCCGGTGCGACGGTGATATTTCTCCGACTCCGCGCGGGCGCTGGCCGCGGTGATAACACCACCGCGCACTGCTGCCCTCAGCACCGAACTGGTCTGGATACCAATGTCTTTGGCGGATCGCGACCAATCGAGCCAACGCCGCACGATCGCATCCTGGGCGGCTTCGTCACGCAGGTCGGCGCCCGTCGCGGCCACCTCCGCGATCGCGATCGCCATCGACGTGTCGTCGGTCCATTCACCCGGACGCCACCCGCCTCCGCCGACCATCTCCACCTCGAACTCAGGCCCGCGCGGTGGTTTGAACTCGTACGGTGCCCCAAGTGCGTCTCCTGCCGCGGTCGCCAGAAGCACACCTTCGACACGATCATTGAATGAAGTCATTCGTCCGCCTCCTCCCAAGAGAGCTTTTGCGCAGTTATGCGCTAATGTCAACACTGTACTCTGAGTGACCGACATGAGCCGGAACGTATTCCGAGATAGCAGCGGGAGAACCCTCGAGGACTATCCGCGGCCGTCGGTCGCCGTCGACACCGCCGTGTTGACGCTCGATCCCGAGCATGGGTTGGCAGTCCTGCAAGTGCGCCGCGGAGGCAAGTCGGGTTGGGCGCTTCCTGGAACGTTCCTGCATGAGGGAGAGACGCTGACCGAGGCCGTCGACCGCTCGCTGCGCGACAAGGCCAACGTGCGAGGCCTGTGCCCAAGACAGTTGCACGTCTTCGATGACCCCAAGCGAGATGACCGCGGATGGGTGCTATCAGTCGCTCACGTGGCCGTGGTGCAGGCGAATCGACTCGATTCGCGGTTTCCGGATACGACCCGAATCGTTCCGATCTCCAGGACCGGTCGTTTAGCATTCGACCACGACAAAATCATTGTGCGCGCAGTCGAGCACGTACGTTCACGCTATGCCGACGAGCCGGACCCTGACGGTCTGCTCGACGAGGAGTTCACGCTCCGCCAGCTGCGCATCGCACACGAGGCTGTTCTGGGGTACACCCTTCAACGCGACACCTTCCGTCGAGCGATGGAATCGCACCTCGTTCCCACAGGCAGTACCACGGTTGGTACGAGGGGTCGTCCTGCAGAGTTGTTTCGGCGTCGTGAGACTGAGTCGAAGCGTCGCCGCGGGTCCTGAAGGTGCTCCACGCGGACGGTGCCGCAACCCAACCTCTTAGGACCCATGCAGGCCGGTTCGTTGCGGTACGTCAATGCAATCGGTTCACCGAGCTCATCGACCGGCCGAGGTATAGTGGCCGCAGCTTCACGAGATGCCGTCGCCAAGCTCCGACTAGACGGCACGCCAACCCCACGCTCGTGGGTGGCTCGGATGACGAAGCGGCCGACGCCAATCGGTGGCGGTAAGAGCGCCTCCTGAGTGGAGGCCCGAACGAGGACGGGCAATGACTGCGACCACTGAACCACAAGACGACCGAGACGGTCGTCCTGGCTGCATGAACCCCGGCGCCTATTGGTTACGGACTCGGCCTGTCGAGGGAGGAAGGTTGTGATGCCGTACCACGTCGGTTCCATTCCCCATATGCGCCGCCCGTGCGATCGGTGCGGCTACGCCACCCGGTACAAGCAGTACCCGGTGGTGTGCGGATGCACCTCGCCGGATCGCTGCCCGCACCCGCCCGCTTATGTCATCAATGGACTGTGCCGCCGCTGTGGTGGCGATGCGGGCGAACACCCGCATGGCGGTGGTGCGGCTCCGGTGTCCTAGTCGTAGCGGGCCCGCACGAGGACGTAGGCGTCGCGTCACCACCGCGATGCCTACGCAATAACTGTGTACTCGGTTGTTCTGCGATCCGATTGTCGGGGCGTCAAGGTACTTTGCCCGCCATGACGAACGAGAGCCCTGCCTGCGGCCGATGCGGATCGACCGCGCTGCACCACAAGGTCCACGGCATGCCGACCCCCGAGTTGTTCGAAGAGGCGGAGCGCCGGCCGGATCTTGCGCTGGCCGGGTGCTGCGTGATGCCGGGTGACTGGACCACCGAGTGTGTGACGTGCGGTCAGCGCAAAATCATTGGCCGAGGCGGCGATTCCGCATGGACGACGGCGACTCGGCCGGGCGTCGCCGCTCACCTCGTCACCGCGTACGCGGCGTCGGCGCGGCAGGCGCTGGGCACGGCGCAGACGCCGGCCATCTCCTATCTTGGGTTGTGGCTGTTGCTCGCCCGCTTCGCGCCGGTCGCGACCGGCGCACACCGCGCGCGACTGGCCGAGGTGCTCGGCGTGTCCTGCGATGAAGCCGCCACGCTGGCCGCCGAACTGCTCGACTCGCCGCACCCGACGGTCGCGGCGGCGCTCGGCGCGTGGTCGCGCTCCCCAGCGACGGCGACGCTGCCTGTCACGCTCGACGAGCTGCCCGACCAGGCTGCGCTGGACCGCTGGGCGGCCGAGCACACCCGCGGACTCATCGAGCAGTTCCCGCTACAGGTCGACTCGCTGACCGAGCTCGTCCTCGCTACCGCACTGGTCTTGCAGCCGCGGTGGACCACGGAACTGGACATCGACGAGGACGGGCGGCTTGTCCTCGACGGGGGACTGCAGACCATCGCCGACACCAGTGCCGCGGGACTCGTCGCCGTCGCCAAGCCGTTCAGCGAGGACGGCGTTGATGTCGTCAGTGTCATTGCCGCACCGAATATTTCACCGGCGGAGGTGTGGGAAGCTGTCGACGAGGTCATCGCCAAGCTCAACGAGGGTGCACTGTGGCACGGTGGGATTCCCGCCGATGGCCACGCGTGGACAGTCCGCGAAACGACCGAGACATTCGTCATATGGGACGCACCCGACGACTATGAAGATTTTTGGCGCAGTCACCTGCCGCGCTGGGACGCCACCGTGCAGAGCGCACTGACCGGCGCCCCTGGGGTGGCAGAGCTCGCCTCGTCATTGACAGAGGCTGTGCCAGGCCTCGACGGGTCGATCGAATGCGTGCAGGGGGCCACGGCCGCCTACGACGAGTACGGGTTTGAGGCCGCTGCCGTCACAGCCTTGGCGATGGCGACAGGCGCCCCGCAGCTCGTCGAGCGCACCATCCACCGCGTAGAGGTCACCTTCGACCGGCCGCATGCCGTCGTCGCGGTCGCCCGCGGCGGCGCTTGGGAGGGCGTGCCGCTGCTTCACTCCTGGGTCACGCCTTGAGGATCTGCTCGATATGCCCGCACCGGTAAAGCGCATGCCGCGCGTCAGGCGGCTTGGCGCTCCATCTCCCTAGTCGGCACGACGGACACCTCTGTGGCGGCGTCCAGCAACTGCTCGTGATTGTCACGCACACCGCGGTACGTCGACAGATACTGGTCGATCTGCTCGCGACGCAGCGGTCGCGCCCAGATGTTCTCGCTGGGGATCTCGATCCCACTGTCGTTGAACTCTGCGCGCTTCCGGGCACCAACGCGGAACCCCGCCACCGCTATCACCATCAAGACGACCAGGCTGGCCCCGATGATCCCGGCCACCGCACTTTGCGCGGCCAGCGCGTACACGAACGTTCCCAGTGCCGCGAAACTCAGCAGCAGACACACGTACCCAACCAACGTCGGCGGAATCCGCCCTAACGCCTTCAACACCAGTATCACCTCTCCTAAGTTTCAGCAATACGCTACGCGTATCGTAGCGCTACGTCTAGTGTAGCGTTTTTCCGGTCGGATGTATTCCCGGCTAGTAGGAGGTGCGATGGCACAGCGACGCGACGTCGACGACGGCATCACCGACGCCACCCTGGCCCTCTTGCGCACCCGAGGCCCTCAGTCCGTGACCGTCGAAGCCGTGGCGGCACGGTCGGGCATCGCGAAGACCACCATCTACCGCCGGCATCGCGACCGCCGCGAGATGCTGTCCGACGCGCTCTCGCGGGTGACCTCTCCCGAACCACTCCGCGCGGAAACCGAGGCGCCGGATCGGCTCCGCTGGCTCATCGCGGAAGCGGTCAAGGCGATCGGGGTCGGCGTCGGCTACGGCGGCTTCGCCGCCATGCTCACCGACGAAGACCCCGACTTCACCAAGCTCTTCCGGCGCATTCTTGCCAAGCAGCGGGCTGAACTGGAATCGGTGATCGATGCGGCCAAAGCCGACGGATCGTTTCGCGCCGATGTCGACGACGCCACCCTCATCGACGCCGTGGTCGGCGCGATCATCGCCGAGCGCGCACGGACCGGCCGCGTCGCCAAGGACTGGGAAGGGCGACTGTTCGACCTCTTTTGGCCGACCGTGCGGCCCTAAACGCTCTCGTCGTTTAGTTCTTTCTGTGCGGCCGCCTCAAGCGAATCGACCGTCAGCCAGGCGCTTCAGCGCCCGGCCGTCGGTCAGTTCGTCACGGCGATCCAGATTCTGCCAATAGAACCGGACCAGCTCGCGCAGAGCTCGTCCTTCCGGCGTGAACGAGGCCGCTGCGAAGGTCAGGACCTCCTCATCGGACATCACGACGACTATCGCATTCGGTGATGGTGCGGACTGTTTCGGTGAGGCATCGGTGACATCTACAACATGCGCCCAGTCACCGCCCTTCGGCCGCGACCCTTGCACGAACGTGAATCCGTTGGGCGTCAAGCGCAGGTAATGCACGCCGCCGCGCCGGAGCGTTCGCCACAGAATTGGCGCGCCTACGATCGCAGCGAGAGCGCTGGCGAGGGGAAAGTACATGCGCGTGTGCTCGGGCACCGGGATATCAACCATCCCGAGCGGTCCGAATATCGCGAACAAACCACAAGCCACCGTTGATCCGATGAGTGCGACCTGGAGAGGTAGGTCGACGCCTCGATCCGGCCGAATGGTCGTCCCCTCGTCGTCGAAATCGCCACTCGGGACGAGCTTCCCCGGAACGACCCGTGCGAACGGGACGATGAAACCCAGGAAGAACATCGCGAACCCCAGCGACACCACCGCCGTCAGGAAGTCGCCGCGCCCGATGCAGATAATCGTCCACACCAGCGCCAGAATGCCGAGCGGTCCGAAGAACAGCGTGCAGAGCAACGCGATGGGGAGAACCTTCATTTGGGACACACGATATTGCCGATGATTCCGCCAATATAACCGAATGTCCAAGTGCCGGCGATGCTTCCGACCACGGCGGCCCCCGGCGCCAATTGCGGAGCGCCGAAAGCCGAGGCTCCGGCCGCCGCCAAGGTGCCACCTGCATAACCCCCACCAACCCCTGCGCCTCCGGAGATCGCAGCCACGCAGCCGTCGTGAAACGTCTTGGCGGTCACCGTGTCGTACAGGGCCGTCGCCACACCCAGCGTCGGGCCGCCATACTTGGCCGCCTTCCCGAGGTTTTCGACCGACTGCGGTGAGAGCATGGGGATCCCGCGCTTGGCTTGTTCCTCCAGGCCCGTGAGTGCACCCCCGACGGTCGTGACCATCGGATGAGTGAAGAACTCGTCGGGTAAGACGCCATGGCGGCCGTCGGCCGCCGTCACGCCTCCGGTGGTCTTGCCATCTGGAGTTTGCGTCATGGTGACTTCGATGCCGTCAGCGAATCTGATGGACGTGTACTTCGTGCCGTCGTAGTTGGTCTTGTCCTGTGAGAACGTGCTGGACACTTCGTTGCCGTGCTTGTCGTAGTAGGTGTCCTCGACGCACGGAGCGAAATCGTTCCACTCATATATCTCGTGCCGGCTGCCATCCATCATCATCAGCGTCTGTCGCACCTGCCCGTCTTCGGTCACCCACTCGCGGCTCTCACGAACCGTCTGCGCCATGTCGTTGTCTCGAACGACTCCCTGTTGGATAAGCCCGTGGAGCGTCATCGGATCCGGGACTTCGTCAGCGGGTCGGGCAGCTCCCGTTGCAGGATTCAGATGCGGAAAGTCATTCGGCCTGGGCAGAGCGAAGCCGAGATTCTGAGCAGCAGCCTGCACCGACTCCGCGGTCGCGTCATCCGCGTCGCCGACTGCGGTCAGTAGGCGGTTGATCTCCTTCTGCTCTGCATGGGCCTGTGCCAATAGGCTGGCTGCCTTTTCGGCCGAGACGCGGGCAGGCTTGATGAGCACTACCCACATATCAGTGACCTGGAGCTCACCGGCATCCACCGACTCCGCGTGCTCGAGCAGGGCAGCGCGGGCACCTCCGATCGAACCGCTGCCCTTTCTCAGCGCTGTGGCGACCGCTTCGGTGTAGTGGGCGAATTCGGAGGTCGCATCGGTGGCCCGGCCAAACATCGCCGTGGCCGCGTCATGGGCCCCACCCGACCATGTCTGCGCCGCCGACATCCGGTCGATTCCATCGTCGAGATCGCGCACCGCTGTGTACACGGAATGACCCGCCGTTGCTAGAGCCGACGCGCCGGCCGTCGGCGATTCGGGATTCCACGCTTGTAGGCGCGGGCGTGAGGGCAGCACGGATCAAAACAGCCCGTCGAACGTTCCCGCAAGGGAGCTGTCGGTCACCTCGTACCGGTCTCCTGCGCCACGAACGGCCACCCCCATATCCTCGACGTTCGTGGCGATCGCATCCGCCTTCTTGGCCAAGTGTTCGCCGACGAGGCGCATTGCCCACTGTGTGGTTGACCCGGCAAGACCGTCGGCTGATGTCATCGCGTGCGAGCCCACGTCGGCGCCATCGATGGCCTCTGACGCTGTACTTACCTGTCCTGCGAAGGCGCGAAGTACTTCCGGATCGACAAGCAAGAGTCCCCCTTTTGATCACTTGGACCTCGACGAGCGTCGCGAATCAACCCTAACGCCGCTGTGGGTCGCGGCCGCGCGGCAATTTTCGTTCCGGATCGGTGATGGTCGGCCATCGACTCCGGCGTGATCAGCTGGCAGGATGACGCTCACGTTCACGCCTAGTCTGGGGTTTCGATGTGATCAATCGTCCTGTCTCCGTTGACTTCCACTTCGACGTCATGTGCCCGTTCGCGTATCAGACGTCGCGATGGATCCGCGAGGTGCGCAACCTGACGGGCCTCGAGGTGAACTGGCGCTTCTTCAGCCTCGAGGAGATCAACCGTCAGGACGGCAAGAAGCACCCGTGGGAGCGGGAGTGGTCTTACGGGTGGTCGATGATGCGCATCGGCGCCCTGCTGCGCCGGCAGTCGATGGCCGACCTCGACGCCTGGTACGAAAGGGCGGCGCGGGCCCTGCACGTCGACGGACAGAAGCCGCACGAAAAGGCCGTCGCGCGAGCTCTTTTGGAGGAACTCGGCTTCGACCCCGGGTTCGTCGACCAGGCCATCGCCGACCCGACCACCAACGACGAGGTGATGGCCGACCACCAGCGCGTCGTCGACGCCGGCGGCTACGGCGTGCCGACCCTGTTCTTCCCCGACGGGCAGTGCCTGTTCGGGCCGGTACTCATCGACCCGCCGACCGGGGAGGCGGCGCTGCGGCTGTGGGACGCCGTCGCCGCGTGGACGGAGTTTCCGCACCTCTACGAACTGCAACGCCCCAAGACGCCCGCCGATCAGCAGGCGATCACCGAGACCTTCCGCCCCTACCTCGGGGCTCGGGACTGGGTCTCGATCAACCGCGGCGAGGTCGTCAGCTTCGACCCGCCGCGTTGAGGCGGTGCCCTATACCTGCTCGTCATGCAGGCAAAGACGCGTTGGTACCAAGGTCGGTACTGATGCCGATACCTTCGGACTATGCCTGCCTTGAACGTCAACTTCAGTGACGAGCAGATGGAGCAGCTGCGTACCGCGGCGTCGGCGGGCGAGCTGTCGCTGCGCGCGTTCGTGCACCGTGCCGTTCTTGATGCCGCGAGCGATCACAAGTGCCGCGTGCGCGAAGGCGCGCGTATCGTCGCCGAACGCAGCGCAGAGCTCAATCGCCGTCTGGCGTGAGCGAATACCTCGACCGCGACGATGTTCTCGTCGCCGGTGCTGCGGCCGTAGGAGTGGAGCTCAGGGTCGCCGACTACGGTTTGCTCGACGCGGCGGTGGCTCGACCCCAAGCCACCGCCTTCGGCGTTGATGCGTATCCCGACCTCTCACCAAGGCGGCGGCGCTGCTGCAGTTCCTCGTGCGCAACCATGCGCTGGTCGATGGCAACAGCGCACGGCATGGGCCGCTGCATGGACGTTCCTGTACCTCAATGGCGTCGAGTTGGACCCTGACTTCGACGTCGACGACACGGAGAACTTCATGAATTCGGTTGCGACCGAGGGGGATCTGCAGCTTTCAGAACTCGCACCGAAGCTGCGAGCCTTTTCCTCGGAGTGACTGCAGCAGTTGAGCTCCGTCGTGATGCCCCGAGCCGCGTGCGATGATGGCGAATATCTCGAAAGCAAAGGAGCTTGAGATGGGATTTGAGCGAATCGACGAGTTGCTGAACGGCGTGACCGCCGATGGGTCGCTACACGGCGTCTCCGCGACAGTGGTCGGCCGCGACGGCGTCCTCTACCAAGGCGCGGCCGGAGATGCCAAGCCCGACAGCATGTTCCGCAATGCGTCCATGACCAAGGCCGTCGCCACCACCGCGGCGCTACAGCTCGTCGAACAAGATCGTATTCAGCTCGACGCGCCCGTCGCCTCGATCCTGCCCGAATTCGGCGAACTCCAGGTGCTCGACAGCTTCGACGGCCGCGAGCCGGTCCTGCGCGCACCCAAGGCGCAGGCGACTGTCCGCCAGCTGATGAACCACACAGCCGGCTGCGGCTACCACTTCCTCAACGACAAGCTCTACACCTACTGCACCGAGCAAGGCCTCCCCACGCCGCTCGACGGGGTCAAGCAGGGCCTGCACGTGCCGCTGGTCAACGATCCCGGCACGGTCTGGGAGTACGGCGTGAGCACCGACTGGCTCGGTCTGGTCGTCGAGGCCGTCAGCGGCCAGACACTGGCCGACTACCTCGCCGAGCACGTCTACGGCCCACTCAAGATGACGGACTCGACCTTCGCCCCCAGCGATGAGCAGCGCGATCGGCTGCTACCGGTTCGATTCCGCGCGCCCGACGGCAGCCTTCTGGAGACCGAGCTCGACCTGCCCGCCGAACCGGAGTGGGACGCGGCCGGCCACGGCTCCTACGGGACGATCGCCGACTACGGCCGATTCGTGCGCGCCTGGCTCAACGGCGGCGAGCTCGACGGTGCGCGCATCCTCAAGGAAGAGACGGTGCAGCTCGCCCTGCGGGACCACCTCGACGGAGTGCCGCTGCCGATGTCGATGGAACCGACAGTGCCCGAACTGTCGAATCCTGTTCAGCTGCTCGACGTCCCGCAGGGATGGGGTCTGGGCTTCCACCTGTATCTGGTCGATCTGCCCGGCATGCGCAGCGCCGGCTCCGCCGACTGGTCCGGGCTGTTCAACAGCTTCTTCTGGATCGACCGCAAAGCGGGGATCGGCGCCGTGATCGCGACGCAGCTGCTGCCATTCTTCGACGCAAAGATGGTCGAGACGATCCTCGGCTTCGAAGCCGCGGTCTACGCCGAGCTCGGCGCAGCGGTCTCCTGAACAGCGACGGGCCAACCCCAAGCGGCTGCTAAAGAACCGGGTGCCGAAGGCCCTTACGACCGCTCAGCGGCATAACTCCAGCCGGCTTGACCGTTCAGCGCACCGAAACTGCGCGCGGCCGGTGTGCTACAAATGTGCTACGGTCGTAGCATGTCCACGGTTGCGTCCCGCGAACTGCGAAACGACACAGCAGGCGTGCTTCGTCGAGTCCAGGGGGGCGAGGAGGTGACCATCACGGTGAACGGGCGAGCCGTCGCGGTGATCGCCGCCGTGCAGCCGATGCGTCGACGTTGGATAACAAAGACAGAGTTGGTCAAACGGCTCGAGGCCAGCCAGGCGGACCCCGGTTTGCGTGACGACCTCGCGGAGCTCGCCGGCGAAACGACCGACGAACTCGACGAGTTGTGACAACAGATCGGCCGCCGGCCGGCATCCTCGACACCTCGGTCTTCATCGCCGACGAGAGCGGGCGTCAACTGAAGACGTCGCTGATTCCGGATGAACTCGCCACGACTGTCGTGACACTAGCCGAACTGAATGCAGGCGTGCTCGCGGCGAAGACCTCTGAGATCCGGGCGCGTCGCCTCCGAACGTTGGATGCGATTGCTGATATGACCGCGTTGCCGGTCGACGAGGAGGCGGCCCAACTTTGGGCGCTGCTACGTGTCCGCTTGGCCGAGGCGGGGCGACGCGTCCGAGTCAATGATCTATGGATTGCTGCCATCGCAGCTGCCAAGCACTTACCAGTCGTCACGCAGGACAGCGACTTCGATGCCCTCGAGGGCATCGCCGGCCTCGTGATAATCCGCGTCTGACCCTAGCCCGTAGGCGACCCTCCGACTCCCTATGCCGCCACCAAGGACCCGAGCTTGACGTCGGGGTTGTCTCGCTGAAAACCCTCCAGCCGCCACGGAGTCGAGAACAACACCAGCATGACTCCGTCACTGCGGGTCAGCACCTCGGCCGAGACCTGCTTGTCCATGAACTCCGCATCAGCGGGGTCGACGACCCGCGCGACCTGATACGGCAACGACTCCAGCGCAATCGGCGTGCTGAACTCGGCGGCCATCCGGTGTACCGCCACCTCGAACTGCATCGGGCCCACCGCCGCGAACACCGGCGCCTGCTCGCCGCGCTTGTCCGAACGCAGCACCTGCACCACGCCCTCCTGCTCGAGCTGTTCGATACCGCGCCGGAACTGCTTGTGCTTGCTCGGATCGGTGCCACGCGCGACCGCGAAGTGCTCGGGGGAGAAGCTCGGGATCGGCGGGAACTGCACGGGCACATCGCGATACAGCGTGTCGCCGGGTCGCAGCGCAGCCGCGTTGGCCAACCCGATCACATCGCCGGGCCAAGCATCGTCGAGCGTGGCGCGCTGCTGGCCGAACACCGACTGCGCGTACTTGGTGACGAACGGCTTACCGGTGGCGGCGTGGGTGAGCACATCGCCGCGCTCGAATGTTCCCGAGACGACGCGCGCGTAGGCGATGCGGTCGCGGTGCGCGGAGTCCATACCGGCCTGCACCTTGAAAACAAAAGCGCTGAACGGTGATTCGACTGCACGGCGAGCCCCGTCGACATCGACCGCTCCGCTCGGCGACGGCGCGAGTTCGACCAGCACATCGAGGAGTTGGTTCACCCCGAAGTTCAGCGCCGCCGAGGTGAACAGCGTCGGCGAGGCCGTCCCAGCGAGGAACTCCTCGCGGTCGTAGTCGCCGCCGTCGGCGCTCAGCAGCTCGGACTCCTCAACTGCGGTGTCCCAGTCGTCGCCGGCGGCCGCGTGCGCGTCGTCGGCTGCGATGTGTTCCTCGGGCGCAGCGGTCGCACCGCCCGCGGTGCGGGTGAACCGGATGAACTGGCCGCCGCGGCGGTCCAGTACCCCCTTGAAGTCGCCGGCGATGCCGACCGGCCAGGTCAGGGGAGTGGGTCGCAATCCGATGCGGGTCTGAATCTCGTCGACGAGCTCGAGGGCGTGCCGGCCGGGCCGGTCCCACTTGTTGATGACCGTGATGATCGGGATGCCGCGGTGCTTACACACCTGAAACAGCTTCAGTGTTTGCGGCTCAAGGCCTTTGGCGGCGTCGATGAGCATCACCGCGCAGTCGACCGCCGTCAGCACCCGGTAGGTGTCCTCGGAGAAGTCGGCGTGGCCGGGAGTGTCGAGCAGGTTGATGACGCATTCGCGGTACGGGAACTGCAGCACCGTAGACGTGATCGAGATGCCCCTGGCCTTCTCCATCTCCATCCAGTCCGACACCGTCGCGCGACGGCCCGCTTTGCCGTGCACCGCACCAGCCTCGGTGATGACCCGGGCGTGCAGCGCCAGCGCCTCGGTCAACGTGGACTTGCCGGCGTCGGGGTGGCTGATGACGGCGAAGGTTCTGCGGCGGCCCGCCTCGGCGGAGATACGGCCAGGTGGGGAGGCATCGGCGCTCGGCGCAGCCGTCAGAGCAGTGTCGGTCATAGCGGTAGCGATGGTATTGGCTCGGTACCACAAACCAGTAATCGGACGCTGCATGGCAACGCTGTGATTGGCCGGCTCGCCGAGCTTCAGCCCTGATCGGCGATGAGCCTTTCCAGGAGGTCAACGATGTGCTGTTGGCCTTCGGCCGCTACATCGAGCTTTCCGCGCATTTCGCTGCGCAAATCAGTCAGGTCCTCGCGCAAGGCGTTGAAGCCGGAGACAGTGGCCCGACGAAAGTCGCGAAGCTCGTTGTGGAATTCGGTGACGTCGCGGTCGGCCGCGCCGGCGAGGACACGGGCAGCTGCGGCGTCCTGCTCACTCGCCTGTACCCGCTGCGCAAGCCCACGCACCTGGGTTTCCAACGCCTCCACGCGGGCTTCGAGGTTGTCAGGCTCCACGCTCCCGAGCCTACCGCCGTCCCCGCCCTGTCCAACGCATGAATCGTGGCCGTCGCGCTTTCGTCGTCCGCGCCGCGCAATAGCAGCGGTCCCTGCCTCACGACGAGCGGAGGCTCGCCGGCTGCGTCGTCTGCTGCCAGTTCGCGTAGATCTCGGCCAGGAAGTGCTCGACGGCGACCGCGGCGTGAGCGGCGCGCGCCGAGCCGAACATGTCGAAAGCATGCTGTGCGAACGGTAATTCGGCGTAGACGACCGGCTGGGTGCTGACGTCGCGCAGCTTCGACACGAACGCCCGCGCCTGCTCGACGGGAACCAGCGAGTCGTTGGTGCCGTGCAGGAGGAAGAACGGCGGAGCGTCGGCGGCGACATGGTTCACCGGCGACGCGTCGGCGTACGTCTCCAAGCTCGTCTTCTGCGGTTGCTTGATGACCATCTGCTCGAGCAGCTCCGGCATCGACGGATGCATCGCGTCCTCGAAGCGGGTGAAGTCGTACACCCCGTAGAACGGCACCGCGGTTTGCACGCTTGTGTCGACGTCTTCGAAGCCCGGCTGATACCGCGGGTCGTTGGGCGTCAGCGCGGCCAGCGACGACAGGTGCCCGCCGGCCGAGCCTCCGGTGATCGCGATGAAGTCCGGGTCGCCGCCATACTCCGCGATATGCGTCTTCACCCACGCCAGCGCGCGCTTCACGTCGACGATGTGGTCGGGCCACGTGTTGCGCGGGCTGTGCCGGTAGTTGACCGCCACGCAGATCCAGCCGAGCTCGGCGAGATGACTCATCAACGGATGCGCTTGTCCGCGTTTGTTTCCCGTCACCCACGCGCCGCCGGGGATCTGGAACAACACCGGTGCCTTACCGTTCCGGTCGAGATCGGACCGCCGCCAGATGTCGAGCTTGTTTGCGCCGCCGTATTCGCCGTAGCTGATGTCACCGTCATGGGCGTAGTCGCGGTAGATCCGCAGCATCCGCAACGCGCCCGGGCTCTTGGCGGTGCCGCCCCCGGCAGCTCGGCGCCACAAGCCCGTCGAGTCGGTGCGGCGACGCGTCCCCAGGCCCTTGTCGAGCGCGGCGGTCAGCGGGGCCGCCGCCTTGTGACCCGCGCGACTGAAGTTCAACAGACCAGCCGCCGAGACAGCAGCCGTCAGCCAGGCGATGATCCGCACCGGACGGGTCAGCCGACGAGCTGTCAACGCCAGACCACCGAGCTGGCTCACCAGCGTCTGCAGCGGGAACTCGCTGACCACCAGACCGAAGCCGAACGAGAAGATCGACGGATAGCCCCTACGCGCCAACGGCCGGTAGCCGTTGAGCGTCGAGGCCGCTGTCACCGCCGTGACCACCAGCGCCGCGACCTGCCGGGCGATGTGGAGGAATCGATCCTTGCGCATTCGGTCACGATACGAGGCGATGCCGCCGCGGCGTCGTCCGGAACGGACAGGCGGCGGTGGCGTATGGGAGACTTTCGGCATTCGCATCGGCGTGATGGTGCGATCCGCGGGGGGTTCCGCCTGGTGCACCGCACCGACATGGTCGTCGGTCTGCGCCTCATCACGCCTGGTAGAGCACGGAAGATGTTGGAGTTTCCATGTCCGCTCACAGAGCATCTCAGCAGAACCACGATGTCTCACCGGTCGCGTCTGCGCTCGTTTGGCTCGGCGGCGGCGATCGGCGTGACCTGAGCGCCCGCCATGAGCAGTCGACGCTGGTCAGCGCAGGTGTGGTGGTGCTGGTCGCCGCGCTGCTGGCGTGGCTCGTGGCGGCCGTCGCGCTGGATTCGTCGACCACCTGGCCGCTGATGGCCGTCGTCGCGGTGACCTCGACGTTCGGCCTGCTTGTCGGCGCGGTGAGCCGTGTGCTCGCAGCTGGGGCGGTCCGAGGCGCCGGCGTGGTGGGACGTGCGGCCGTCGCGGTTGCTGTCGGGCTCGTCGTCGGCGAGCTCGCAGCCGTCGTCGTGTTCTCCGGATCGGTCGATCGGCTGCTGGAGGAGCGCGCGGCGATGGCTGCCGACGGGACGCCCGCGGTAACGAGAGCCGCGGCCGACCTGGACCGAAGTCGTGCGGCGCGCGATGGGCTCGACGCGGCTGTGGAGCAGGCGGTGCAACGCCGCCAGGAAGCGCTCGTGGTGGCGCGTTGTGAGTTCAATCCGAGGCCCGACTGCCCCCAGACATTCATCACCGGTGTGCCCGGCGCCGGGCCGGAGAACCGGACGGCCAACGACTTCCTCGCCGACGCTCAACTCGCGCTCGACGCCACGCTGGCTGAACGGGACCGCCTTGCGCCCGAGCTCGACGCCCAGGTTGCCGACGCCGAGCAGGCGCTGTCGCAGGCCCGGCAGGCCGCGGCGGCCGGCGCGGATCGCGGACTGGGCGCGCGGTGGGTCGCCATGAACGATCACACGCTCGGCGAGGCTGGTGCGCTGATGCTGCGGCTGCTCGTCGACGCGTTCTTCGTCCTGCTCGCCTTGCTGCCGCTGATCCTGCGGCTGTGGCGGGGGGAGACGTCACAGGATCGTGGGATCGCCGCCGATGCCGAGCGGGATCGAGCCGAGCTGCAGGCCGACACGTCAGTCGCGGTGAAACGGGCCGAGGTGCGCGCCGCGATCGAGAACATGTGGGCCGAACAGCAGCTGGCCAGTGCCCGAATGGCGGTCGAGGCGCAGCTGGAGATCGACCGGGAGCAGCAGCGCCGACGGGTGATCGAGGCGATCGAGCCGGCTGTTTCCGCACGCGCCGAGCGCATCATTGAGCCTCAGGATGTGTACTTGCCGATCGCCGCGGAGGCCGAAGCGGCGAGTCTCGTTGCGGCCGAGGCGCCTTCCGTCGAGACGCCTGAGGTTGTCACACCCCAGAACCTGCCCGCGCCGGTCGACGACGACCGCTCGGTGGAGCCCACCGGCGAGGGCGGGCGTTCGCTGATTCCCGGTATCCCGGATGTCACCCGCGCCGCCGCGCGGTGGATTCGTCCGCTGGTACCGCCGATCATCGCCAACGCCATCGACACCACCACCAAGCCGCTGCGCGGTGTGCGGCAGATTCTCGAGGAGACCGAGGAGATTCACTTCTCGATGCGGCGCACCCGCAAGGTGACGAACCACATGGAGGAAAGTGTTTCCGATGCGTCGGGTAGCGCGAGAGCGACGACCGTCCGGGACGACGATTGCGACTACGGCTATGGTCACGTCGGGCGCGGCGCGGGGCCCGCATCGGCCGCAGTGACGAGCGAGGGCCACGCCGAACTCGCCGGCGGCGGTGCGCGTGAGCTCAGCGGCCATCGCGGTCCGCGCGAACTGCCGCCCGGGCGCTAGCTTTTCGCGGCTGCGCGCACCTGCTTCTCGATTCGCTTGAAAAGCGCGTCGTCGGTGACAACTTGGGATGAAGTCGTTGACGCCTGAGGAGAATCAGGCACGCATTTGACCGCCGCGTCCTAAAGTCAGGACGCTGCGTAAGCTGCGGGCGTGAGCGAGCAGGACCGCGTCCGCTGGGAGGAGCGGTATCAGAGCCGCGAGGCACCGCGAGCGGTTGCGGCCGAGCTCCCTGCCGTGTTCGCTCCGTTTGCGAACGAGTTTCCGACCGAGGGACGAGCACTGGACTTGGCGTGTGGGCTGGGTTCAGCGAGCGTCTGGCTCGCGCGTCGCGGCATGGAGGTTTGGGGAGTGGATATCTCGGCGACGGCCATCCGGCGGGCACGGGACCTCGCCGCGCGTAGCGGCGTGAGCGATCGATGTCGGTTCGACGTCGTCGATCTCGATCTGGGCCTGCCCGCAGGCCTGTCCGTCGATGCCGTTGTCTGCCACCGGTTCCGGGACACTCGGCTTGATCAACCGATCATTGAGCGGTTGGCGCCCGGTGGACTACTGGCGATCTCGGCGCTGAGCGTGGTCGACGCGGAGCCGGGGCGCTTTCGAGTCGCGCCTGGGGAACTGGTCGCCGCGTTCGCCGAACTCACGGTTATCGCAGCGGGCGAAGGTAACGGCGAAGCGTGGCTGCTGGCGAGAAAGCCGGTACCGGTCTGACGGCTTCAGTCCCGCGACCTAGGCGTGTGGTTGCCGTGCTACGCGGCGCGGTTCATGCGCTCGTAGAACTCTTTCATCGACTCCACGCTCCGAAAAACTGGCATGTACCGAACACCCTCGCGTTTCCATGTTCATTAGGCGCCTCAAGGCTTCCGATAGTGAAGCCTGTCGCTGCAGCAGCACGTCCTCTAATGCGGAAGTACTTGCCTAGAACGTATTCGGTCCGTGGACTCTGCTATCTCGTTGCGTGCGGAAGTCAGCGGTGTCCGTTCGCTTCGAGGATTCCAGCATGCGCTGCTTCGTAGTGTTCGCCAATGATGTCTCGGACCCAAAGTAGTTGCTCAGCTGTCGTCTTCGTCTTGAAGCTGACAGATTCGACTAACTCTTCGAGGGGCGCATTAGGTGGGGGGGCGAATTCCGTCAAGTACTGCCACCGATGCGACCTGTCATGAGGTCCGAATTCGTTGGGCGCATTGAGAGGGGCGATCATGCAATTGATACTGCCCTCGCGAGAGGATTCGTAGACCTGGATCTTGCAGTCACTAGATCGATAGTAGACAACACCGCCCGACCTTCCCCCCTCGTCCACGCTGAGGTCGACGTCTTCCAGCTCAAATCCTCGTTCAGTCAACAGAGGACCGACGGTGGACTGCACTTGGCTCAAGAAGTCATCCATTTCCATCAACCTTCCTTCTTCACCCACGAATTGCCAACGCGCTCATATCCATATGTTGCTGCGTTCTGCACGAGGAACTTTATCTCCCTCGCTGAGAAAGAATTTGGGTCGGTGCGGATCACGTCTTCAATCGACGTGAATCGCGTGCCTTCGACGATGTAGTCGATGCGAGGAACGCCCCTTTCCATCTGGGTTTGGAGGAACTGCTCGTTGACTATCCAGCCAAGAGCGTTTGCCTCCGGCTTGCTGAGGCCGTCGCCAATGGCATTCCTGAATCGCCCTGGAAATGTTGGAGGCTCCTGACCTTGGAAACGAGGATGCAGGTATGCCGAAGGAACAGTCTGCCGG